>NZ_LT629794.1:301666-603333 GCF_900106075.1 Polaribacter sp. Hel1_33_78 | reverse complement strand
TCTATAGAAGTGGCTGCAATTAAAGATCCAATGCCTGCAGACGGACCGTGTATTTTCACCGGAAGAGCGGCCATTTATTTCGGTGATGAAGATTATTTTGATGACGGTTTAGGACATACTTTATTAAAAAATCAACCCTTAGCAATTTGTGATAAAACAACGGCTGCTTTGCAAGCTTTAGGAAGAGACGATATTTTCTTTTCAGAATCTACCTTCCATTATGATGGTGGTGGATGTTGCTAGCCATCTTAGATAATTTTTATGAAAAAAGTCATTGCTAGAAGGTATAAATCGGCAATCTCATAAAACAAAGTGCAGACGATAAAAGGATTGCCTCGTACTAGCAATGAAAAGAATGTATACATAAATAATGAAGAAAATTTTAATACTTTTTTTACTTATTAGCGCAACAGTCTCTGCACAAGAGAAACTAGATAAGCTTTTGATAAAATGGAACAAAAAAAATGTTCCTTATATATCAGTAAATACTTTGGCATTGCCAAATACGAAAGCTATTTTGTTAGATGCTAGAGAAGAAAAAGAATACAAAGTAAGTCATATTAAAGAGGCTATTTGTGTTGGTTATAATGATTTTAAATTAAAAGAAACCCTCAAAAAATTACCTAAAGAAAAAGATATAAAAATTGTAGTGTATTGTTCTATCGGTATTCGTTCAGAAACAATTGCATATCAACTTATCAAAGAGGGTTATACCAATGTTTATAATTTATATGGAGGTATTTTTGAATGGAAAAACAATAATTTTCAAGTAATTGACACTTTGGGAAATTATACTGACAAAATCCATACTTTCGATAGCGATTGGAGTAAATGGCTTACAAAAGGAGAAAAAGTATATGAATAAAAACTTGTTATTAATCTTTACCCGAAATCCTGAATTAGGAAAAGTAAAAACACGTTTAGCCAAAACAGTTGGTAACGAAACTGCGTTAGAAATCTATAAATACTTACTTCAAAAAACGAGAGATATTTCGTTACAAGTATCTTCCGATAGAGAAGTGTATTATTCCGTAAAAATTAGGTCTAATGATATTTGGGATTCAAAAAACTATCAAAAAAACCAACAAGTTGGAGAAGATCTCGGCATCAGAATGCAAAATGCTTTTAAAAATGGATTTGATGCTGGATATAAAAAAGTAGTAATTATAGGCAGTGACCTTTATGATTTAACATCCGAAAACATAGAAAAAGCGTTTACTGAATTAGATAATAATGATGTAGTTCTTGGACCTGCAGAAGATGGTGGTTATTATTTACTGGGTATGAATTTGTTGCATTCAACAATCTTCAAAAACAAAAAGTGGGGCACACAGACTGTTAGAAAAGATACTTTAACAGATTTAAAAGATAAAAAAGTACATTTGTTAGAGGAACTGAACGATATAGACATCTTTGAAGATATAAAATATCATCCCTCCTTTCAGCAATTTTTATAAGTATGAAACAGCAACAATTAAAAGAAACAATCGATTTTTTAATATCGGAAGGAATTACAAATCCAGAAATAGGAATTGTCTTAGGTACAGGATTAGGAAAACTAGTCGATGAAATTTCAATTACAAAAGAAATTACCTATTCTAAGATTCCAAATTTTCCTATTGCTACTGTAGAGTTTCATTCTGGCAAATTAATTTACGGAGAATTGTCAGGCAAGAAAGTGCTAGTGATGGCAGGTCGTTTTCATTTATATGAAGGATACAATCCTTGGGAAGTAACTTACGGTATTAGGACCATGCATGGTTTAGGAATTAAAAACTTATTAGTTTCAAATGCCGCAGGGGCCATAAATTTATGCTATAATAAAGGGGACTTAATGCTAATTGAAGACCACATTAATTTACAAGGAAGCTCTCCTCTTGCATTTAAGGGCGCTAACAATTTTGGGAATATTTTTGCAGACATGTTAGCACCCTACTCACAAGAAATCAATGCTAAAATTATTGCCATCGCGAAACAGCAAAACATTCTGCTGCATAAAGGTATTTATGCAAGTGTTCTAGGACCTCAATTAGAGACTAGAGCAGAATACAGAATGTTACAAATTTTAGAAACAGACGCTGTAGGTATGAGCACTACACCAGAAGTTATCGTTGCCAAACAACTCAATTTACCTTGTGCTGCTATTTCTGTTTTAACCGATGAATGTGACCCTAAAAACTTACAGCCAGTCGATATTAATGAAATTATTGCAATTGCTGGTAAAGCTGAACCTAAACTGATTACACTCTTTAAGGAAGTTATTAAAATGATTTAATTTTTTTTAAAAATCTATATTATAGTATTGAATAAAACTTTTAGCCCTATATCTTTTTCATCATGAGATTTTTTACAAAAGACTATCTTCTTTTTAACTTTTAAAAAATCATCTATTATATCTAGATTTAAAAGAGTTGATTTAAAATCGAAATATTTTAGCCTAGTTTTATGAAATGAAAAAAGAGCTAAATTAACAGCTCTTCTCCTTCAAAACAATTGAATACATAAGCTGCTTTTCCCTACAAAATGCAGCTTAATTTTTTGAATAAATACAATTGATATTATTTTATACTATCTAAACATAATTTTAGAAACTCCATAATTAACTTTTTTACTATTCACCTTTAAGAATAAAACACCAGGCTTCACTTTTACATTGAAGTCTATTTCATTCTTACCGTTTATTAATTGCACCGGAGCTACATAGATTTCTTTTCCGGTTACATCAAATAAAGAGATAGTTGCATTGGTATCCACTTTACTAAATATCATAACATTTACACTTCCTTTAGAAGGATTTGGGTATGCCATAAAGTTATTTTCAAACTTCTCAATTTTATTTACTATCTGGTCTTCAATAGCCGTTTTAGTGAATTTCACGTTAGAAATAAATAAATCTAAGTCTTTAGTATTCGCTTCAACAGGCAAGAAAGTAAATGCTAGAGTGGTTAAGTCATCTGCAGTTATTTTATTCGTTGTACCTGTAGAAGAAAATATATCAAAAGGCACATAGTACGTTTGTTCTTCTTTAGATAAATCGACCATCACTCTGTATTGTTGTTTCCATCGTTCTATGGAAGATTTAATCAATCCTAATTCCATTAAACCAGATCCTTTAGCAGTAAATGATAAGTACTTGTACTCAGAGTAATCAGCAGACAATGTACCAGGTAATAATGATTTGTAAACCGTTAAGTAATCATACTCACTAGTTGCCTTGATCTCAACATTTCTGTTTATTGAATATTCATCATCTTGATATGTTCTATCAAAATCATTCCATACAAAGTAGTTTAGTATCTCTGTATAATCCGAATCATAATCTAAGCCCCAGTTACCATCCGCATGATAAAATGCATCTTCTACTTCATCCTCTACTGTTACAAGACCATCATACTCATATCCATCAGCAATGTCTAATCTTAACGATTGCTGTATTTCAGTATCTAAAGAATTGTATCTGTGTTTGTTATTATTTGCAGTTTCAGAATATAACTCTACCATAGAAACTTCAGCAGTATTTCCAACTTCAGTACTTCTTAAATTCACCACTAATTCCCCTTTTTCTCTGTAAATTTTAGAAGCATAGGTTTCTGGAAATTTCTGAATTTCTGTTTGTTGTACAGGAATATAAGATTTCAAGTTATCTAAAATATCTTGTACTAATTTTTGAGTATCCGCTGGCTTTGTAGACCATACTTGGAAGTTATAGGCATCGTTAAACTTGATATAGTTATTTACATACCAGTTTGTCTGAATTGTATACTTATCATCATTGTTGTTCTTAGAAACCGCAAATGAGATCGCATACTCTACAACACCGTTTCTTTGCTTAATTCCTTGCATCAAGAAATTATAACCTTCTAATCGAACCTTTTGCACATTCAATATTTCAGCACCTCTTAAACGATCACAAGATGCTTTGGTGTGATTGTAAATCTTATCTGAAGTTTTAATTCCTAATACAACTCCTTTTGTTTCTCCATTTATAGAGAAATCTACAGATAATACTTCATCAGCAATGGTATAATCTAAAATATCAGTTGGTGAAGTTACATTGGCTACATTTCCAGCTACTAATTCGGTAGGGAACATGTCTAATAAAGTTTGTCCTTTTCCTTGATAAGGCTGTATGGATTTTAACTTCACTTTATTGTACAAGTTCTCACTTGATTTCACAAATTCAGTTGGCATAGAATTCTTCTTTCTACCTACGTAAATCTTAGAAATTGCATCTCCTAAAGATTCTGACTCAACTCCACCATTGTTACCTGTTCCCGTGTTTCCTGAAGAAACTCCATAAGCAAAATCTTGATCTAGATTGTTTTGACCTAAAGGTAAATTAATCGCGCTGTTATTTGGAGTACCTACACTATCAAAATCATATGTTTGTATCAAGTCTGAAGGTGTTTTACCCACTGGAATTCCAGAAGTTACTGCGCTTACATCTACACTTATTATGTAATGTCCTGGTGGTAAATTGTTAAATAAATAGTTTCCATTTACATCGGTTGTCGCTGTTGTATCATCGCTAGGATCTCCTGGTGTACCTGGGTCTAAAGTAACAGTTGCACCTCCTAATCCATCTTCATTTGCATCTTTTATAGCATCTCCATCAGTATCAAACCAAACTGTATCTCCAATACTTCCTAAACCTGTTGTTACTGTAAAAGTAACATCTGAAGTGGTAGCAGCACAATCGCCATCAGCAGCAATTGTATATCGAATCGTTACCGTTGTATCTGTATTGATATCTGCAGGAGTGTAGGTAGTTCCTGTAATAGATCCGCCTCCAGAAACGATTGACCAAGTTCCTCCAGCAGGAGTACCAGTTAATGTTTTCGTTTGTCCTTCAGTAATATCAGCAGTTGAAGTCGTATTGTTTGCAACTACATCACAGACAGGAGTTACATCAAAAGTAACATCATCAGTTGTTGCAGCACAATCACCATCTGCAGCAATTGTATATCGAATCGTTACCGTTGTATCTGTATTGATATCTGCAGGCGTATACGTTGATCCAGTAATAGACCCACTTCCAGAAACGATTGACCAAGTTCCTCCAGCAGGAGTACCAGTTAATGTTTTGGTTTGTCCTTCAGTAATAGCAGCATTTGAAGTCGTATTGTTAGCAACTACATCACAGACAGGAGTTACATCAAAAGTAACATCTGAAGTTGTCGCAGCACAATCACCATCAGCAGCAATTGTATATCGAATCGTTACCGTTGTATCTGTATTGATATCTGCAGGAGTGTAGGTAGTTCCTGTAATAGATCCGCCTCCAGAAACGATTGACCAAGTTCCTCCAGCAGGAGTACCAGTTAATGTTTTCGTTTGTCCTTCAGTAATATCAGCAGTTGAAGTCGTATTATTAGCAACTACATCACAGACAGGAGTTACATCAAAAGTAACATCTGAAGTTGTTGCAGCACAATCACCATCAGCAGCAATTGTATATCGAATCGTTACCGTTGTATCTGTATTGATATCTGCAGGAGTGTAGGTAGTTCCTGTAATAGATCCGCCTCCAGAAACGATTGACCAAGTTCCTCCAGCAGGAGTACCAGTTAATGTTTTGGTTTGTCCTTCAGTAATAGCAGCAGTTGAAGTCGTATTGTTTGCAACTACATCACAGACAGGAGTTACATCAAAAGTAACATCTGAAGTTGTTGCAGCACAATCACCATCAGCAGCAATTGTATATCGAATCGTTACCGTTGTATCTGTATTGATATCTGCAGGAGTGTAGGTAGTTCCTGTAATAGATCCGCCTCCAGAAACGATTGACCAAGTTCCTCCAGCAGGAGTACCAGTTAATGTTTTCGTTTGTCCTTCAGTAATAGCAGCAGTTGAAGTCGTATTGTTTGCAACTACATCACAGACAGGAGTTACATCAAAAGTAACATCATCAGTTGTTGCAGCACAATCACCATCAGCAGCAATTGTATATCGAATCGTTACCGTTGTATCTGTATTGATATCTGCAGGAGTGTAGGTAGTTCCTGTAATAGATCCGCCTCCAGAAACGATTGACCAAGTTCCTCCAGCAGGAGTACCAGTTAATGTTTTCGTTTGTCCTTCAGTAATAGCAGCAGTTGAAGTCGTATTGTTTGCAACTACATCACAGACAGGAGTTACATCAAAAGTAACATCATCAGTTGTTGCAGCACAATCACCATCTGCAGCAATTGTATATCGAATCGTTACCGTTGTATCTGTATTGATATCTGCAGGAGTGTAGGTAGTTCCTGTAATAGATCCGCCTCCAGAAACGATTGACCAAGTTCCTCCAGCAGGAGTACCAGTTAATGTTTTCGTTTGTCCTTCAGTAATAGCAGCAGTTGAAGTCGTATTGTTTGCAACTACATCACAGACAGGAGTTACATCAAAAGTAACATCATCAGTTGTTGCAGCACAATCGCCATCAGCAGCAATTGTATATCGAATCGTTACCGTTGTATCAGTATTGATATCATCAGGCGTATACGTTGATCCAGTAATAGACCCACTTCCAGAAACGATTGACCAAGTTCCTCCAGCAGGAGTACCAGTTAATGTTTTGGTTTGTCCTTCAGTAATAGCAGCAGTTGAAGTCGTATTGTTTGCAACTACATCACAGACAGGAGTTACATCAAAAGTAACATCTGAAGTTGTTGCAGCACAATCACCATCAGCAGCAATTGTATAACGAATTACGATTGTTGTATCAGTATTGATATCATCAGGCGTATATGTTGTTCCAGTAATAGACCCGCCTCCAGAAACGATTGACCAAGTTCCTCCAGCAGGAGTACCCGTTAATGTTTTCGTTTGTCCTTCAGTAATATCAGCAGTTGAAGTCGTATTGTTAGCAACTACATCACAGACAGGTGTTACATCAAAAGTAACATCATCTGTTGTTGCAGCACAATCTCCATCAACAGCAATTGTATAACGAATTACGATTGTTGTATCAGTATTGATATCTGCAGGCGTATATGTTGTTCCTGTAATAGATCCGCCTCCAGAAACGATTGACCAAGTTCCTCCAGCAGGAGTACCCGTTAATGTTTTCGTTTGTCCTTCAGTAATAGCAGCAATTGAAGTCGTATTGTTAGCAACTACATCACAGACAGGTGTTACATCAAAAGTAACATCATCTGTTGTTGCAGCACAATCTCCATCAACAGCAATTGTATAACGAATTACGATTGTTGTATCAGTATTGATATCTGCAGGCGTATATGTTGTTCCTGTAATAGATCCGCCTCCAGAAACGATTGACCAAGTTCCTCCCGATGGATTTCCTGATAAAGTTTTGGTTTCACTTTCAGTGATTGAAGCGTTTGATGTTGTGTTATCTGCACTTGAGCATACAGTTAATATTGCATTTTTAATTTCTATTAAACAGCTATTATTAGCATGTGTCAATTTTACAAAATATTGTTTACCATTTAAACCAGTACTATTGCTAATATTTAAATCTGCTGTATTTGTACCTGTATATATTCCAATATCAGTTAGGGTAATGCCACTATTGTCTGGGTCTCCCAAATACCATTGATAGTTTATTCCATTATTTGCATTTCCAGGTGTTCCATAAATAGGTGCTCCATTATTGTAAGAAGTTGCTTGTTCGGCAGATGCTGAAACACTAAATGTAACTGGTTGACCTTCGTCAATATTTTGATTAGAAAGATTAGAAGTAAAATTAGCTTGGTGTGCAGCATATTCATTTCCCGAAACTCCATTATAGCCTCCCGAACTTCCGATAACTTTACCGTCTGCATCAATTCCTGTTCCATCAAGGATACCATCACTATTTGTATCTAAGCCTCCAGATTCAACTACATCATAGCAACCATCACCGTCTGAATCTAAATCCAAACTGTTGATTAATCCGTCGCTGTCTGTATCATTACTCGTGCAATAGGTGTAATCAAAACTAGTTAATCTTGGGTCTGGATTACCAATATTATTAGGTTTTGTTAAAGTAAATTTCAAAACAGGATCATTAATTGGTGCTGTTGTATTGAAACTTATATTTCCATAATTACCATATGTTGCTTTGAATGTTGTGAAGAGTTCGTCATAAAGTACGGTAGATCCTAATGCTATTTTAACTCTGACTGTTACAGAGTTATTTATATTTGTAGTAGAACCAAGTTCATTAAAATTAATCGCTATTGCACCGCCAATTTTAGCCCCTGTTACTGTCTTGGTAATAATAGCCGTATAACTTCCATCATTATTTTGTTTATAAAGATAACTTCCATTAAACAACCCCGATGTTAAGGTTCCAGATATAGCTACTCCCTGAGGATTTCCAGACGATTTTCCTACCGTTGTAAACGAAGTACAATCATTATCTCCTTCTTCTACATCAAGAATACCATCATTATCATCATCTAAATCACACACATTATTTATGCCGTCTGCATCTGGGTCATTCGCAGTAACCAGACCAACTGTTGCACCATCAGTACAAAGGTCAACTGGCGTTACTGTAAAAGTAACATCATCGCTTGTAGCAGGGCAAGAACCATCTGCAGCAATTGTATATCGAATCGTTACCGTTGTATCTGTATTGATATCTGCAGGAGTGTAGGTAGTTCCTGTAATAGATCCGCCTCCAGAAACGATTGACCAAGTTCCGCCTGCTGGAGTACCTGTTAATGTTTTCGTTTCGTCTTCAGTAATATTAGCAGTTGAAGTCGTATTATTAGCAACTACATCACA
This sequence comes from Polaribacter sp. Hel1_33_78, assembly GCF_900106075.1. Taxonomy (NCBI): domain Bacteria; kingdom Pseudomonadati; phylum Bacteroidota; class Flavobacteriia; order Flavobacteriales; family Flavobacteriaceae; genus Polaribacter; species Polaribacter sp. Hel1_33_78. Next base: position 594,615 of record NZ_LT629794.1, on the reverse strand, counting down.
GACAGGAGTTACATCAAAAGTAACATCATCAGTTGTTGCAGCACAATCACCATCTGCAGCAATTGTATATCGAATCGTTACCGTTGTATCTGTATTGATATCTGCAGGAGTGTAGGTAGTTCCTGTAATAGATCCGCCTCCAGAAACGATTGACCAAGTTCCTCCAGCAGGAGTACCAGTTAATGTTTTGGTTTGTCCTTCAGTAATATCAGCAGTTGAAGTCGTATTATTTGCCGTTATACTACAAACAGGAGTTACTGTAAACGTAACATCATCAGATGTAGCAGCACAACCATTATCAGCAGCAATGGTATATCTAATAGTCACATCAGTATCGGTGTTGATATCATCAGGAGTATAAGTTGTTCCATTGATCGTTCCGCCACCAGAAACAATACTCCAAGAACCTCCAGAAGGAGAGCCCGTTAATGTTTTGGTTTGATTTTCATTAATTGATGCAGTTGCTGTTGTATTATTTGCTGTTGTACAAACTGGTGTTACAGTAAAAGTAACATCATCTGAAGTCGCTGCACAACTTCCGTTTGCTGCAATTGTATATCTAATTTTAACAGTAGTATTTGTATTTATATTAGCAGGTGTATACGTTGAACCATTAATAGTTCCGCCACCTGATACAATACTCCAAGAACCTCCAGAAGGAGAGCCCGTTAATGTTTTGGTTTGATTTTCATTAATTGATGCAGTTGAAGTTGTATTATTTGCCGTTATACTACAAACAGGAGTTACTGTAAACGTAACATCATCTGAAGTCGCTGCACAACTTCCGTTTGCTGCAATTGTATATCTAATTTTAACATTAGTATTTGTATTTATATTAGCAGGTGTATACGTTGAACCATTAATAGTTCCGCCACCTGATACAATACTCCAAGAACCTCCAGAAGGAGAACCCGTTAATGTTTTGGTTTGATTTTCATTAATTGATGCAGTTGCTGTTGTATTATTTGCCGTTATACTACAAACAGGAGTTACTGTAAACGTAACATCATCTGAAGTCGCTGCACAACTTCCGTTTGCTGCAATTGTATATCTAATTTTAACATTAGTATTTGTATTTATATTAGCAGGTGTATACGTTGAACCATTAATAGTTCCGCCACCTGATACAATACTCCAAGAACCTCCAGAAGGAGAACCCGTTAATGTTTTGGTTTGATTTTCATTAATTGATGCAGTTGCTGTTGTATTATTTGCCGTTATACTACAAACAGGAGTTACCGTAAACGTAACATCATCCGAAGTCGCTGCACAACTTCCGTTTGCTGCAATTGTATATCGAATTTTAACAGTAGTATTGGTATTGATATTAGCAGGAGTATATGTTGAACCATTGATCGTTCCGCCACCTGATACAATACTCCAAGAACCTCCAGAAGGAGAGCCCGTTAATGTTTTGGTTTGATTTTCATTAATTGATGCAGTTGCTGTTGTATTATTTGCCGTTATACTACAAACAGGAGTTACTGTAAACGTAACATCATCTGAAGTCGCTGCACAACTTCCGTTTGCTGCAATTCTATATCGAATCTTAACAGTAGTATTTGTATTTATATTAGCAGGTGTATACGTTGAACCATTGATTGTTCCGCCACCTGATACAATACTCCAAGAACCTCCAGAAGGAGAGCCCGTTAATGTTTTGGTTTGATTTTCATTAATTGATGCAGTTGCTGTTGTATTATTTGCCGTTATACTACAAACAGGAGTTACTGTAAACGTAACATCATCTGAAGTCGCTGCACAACTTCCGTTTGCTGCAATTGTATATCTAATTTTAACATTAGTATTTGTATTTATATTAGCAGGTGTATACGTTGAACCATTAATAGTTCCGCCACCTGATACAATACTCCAAGAACCTCCAGAAGGAGAGCCCGTTAATGTTTTGGTTTGATTTTCATTAATTGATGCAGTTGCTGTTGTATTATTTGCAGGGTTTGGACATACTACATTAACTGTAATATTTTTTGAGCCAGTGCATCCATTGCTATCTGTTGCTATAACCGTGTATGTTCCTGACATAGCTGTAGTAACAGAATTTGAAAGTAGAATATCTCCACCATTATTTCCGCTACCTGAAAAATTATTTGGACCTGTCCAAGAATATGACGACAAATAATTTGGATTTGTAGAAAGCTGAAGTTTTTGTCCTTGTGTTAGAGTAATCGAACAATTATTTGTAATCCAACCGCCATTATCGATTTTATACTCACAGGTTAAGCTTAAATTATTATTTACAACAGTTTTTGTAACTGTATTTGAGTATTTGTAATTTATAGTACAGTCTGGAGCTGTTCTTCTAGCTCCTCTTCTATATTGTGTTGTTTGGTTAATTGTTCCAGGATTGTATTTCCATTGCTTTGCATTAGGAATTACTATCCAACCTCCTGTTGTTTTATATTCCCATCTATATTCAATTGTAGCATTGTTTGGAGCCCCACCAGAAGGTCCTGTGGAATTAAAAATATTATCTGGATCGTAAGAACCGCATCTACTTTCATTTCCAGAAATTACGCCTGGATCTTGAAAATTTTCAACAATCCAATAATATTCATAACCAGAATAAATCCAACTAGTTTGGCATGTCCTTCTAGCTTTTCTTCTCCAATAATTTTCTCCGATCCTCCAACCATTTGAACTATTCGCTAAATTAACTGGGTTATAATCTTTACTATTTGCTCCAGGAATATCTTGCCAAGACGAACTACCAGAATATCTAATTTGCCATTGATATTCTATATCACCGCCTTCTCCACCACTCGCCACTGGCATCGTAATATTAGGAATTGTTAAAGGGTTGCTTGCATTACTTGTACATAAATCATTATTCCTATCAGAAGTTCTACCAGCGTTTGTAACATTATTGCAAGGTGTAAAATTTCCTTCTGTGCATGAAACGCCACCCATACCACTTACTAAAGGCATTTCTATCGCCAAAACTTTGAAATGTCCGTTAATAGTATGACCAACATCTAAATTTGTAGAACAAGAGGTGTGATATGAGACGGCAGCGCCCGCTATAGAATACCAAGTATTAGTTTCGAGTCCTTCTTGACCGTGTTTATTTACCATACCCGAACCATCAACTATTAAGGACTGACCATTTGAAACATTGCCCTGAAAATGAACTGCTCCGCCAGAATTTTTAAATCTAAAAACGATCCAGGGGTTTCCACTTCCTATATATTCTAGTTTTAATCTCTTTGGATGCATGTGACCTTGAGGCTGTTCCTTATAACAACAGCCTTGATTGTTATCAGGTTGATAAGTTTTATCCATGGCAATTTCTAGCATACTTTCAGAAAAATTGATAGCATCTACTGCAGGTAAAGCGCTTGTACAATCATCTGCTTCAGGTGCAGGTGCACTTATCGCTGTAAACTGCTTACTTGCGAAAGCACTCTGATTGAATTCAGTATTAAAATTTTCAAGATTTTTCCAGTTAGCTTCATAATTACTGAAAAAGTTTTCTGTAAAAGAATTCTTAACATCTTTTTCTGAGATAGCATTTGCAATTTCATTGGTATTAATTACGTTAGATCCATAATTAAACTGAATAATTGATAATAGCGCAATTGCAAGTGAAAGTGTCTTTTTTCTGGAGTACTTTGTATTCAATGAATTCATTTTTATAATTAATTTGTAAAAAAGAATACTCAAAAACTTATTTTGGATATGAGTTTTTGATTTTCTTTTCCTAACTTTTTTTTACAAAAATAATTAACAAAGAAATTTTAAAAAAGAAAAAAAGTTGCTTAGCAAATTGATATCGATGAATATTCATTAATACCCGTTAAGTTAATAAAAAACATAAACAAAGAGATAATTGAGCCTTAGCAATTTTAATAAAACAACTGCTGCATTATCTACTTTCAGAAGAGACGACCTTTTTATTTTCAGATTCTATATTATGATGGTTGTGAATGTTGCTAACTATTAATTTTTAACCAAATGAGAAAAATACTTTTACCTTTCTAATTGATTAGCGTAATAATTTTTGAAAAGGGAAAAAGAAAATGAGTGCTACATTTTTCTAGATACCTCAATATTGACAGTTTAGGAATGACACACAACTTCAATATTTCTTTTCGATAGAAAAGTATAAACGACGAGAAAAAATCACTTAAACATAAAAAAAACTAACTTAATACTAATTCAATTTTATTTATTTCTCCCTTTTTCATCCGGGTACAAATCTGGCAAATGATCACTTTGAGAGCACACTTTTGTATCAATATTTATTCCGGTTACTTTTCCTTTAAAGGCAGCTCCGGTATCAATATTCCAAACATTTGCAATGTTTATTGGTAAAGATTCATTATACTTTGTAGTGGGCGTATGACCAATATAAATTTCTTTATAATGTTGTATTCTTTTAGGATAATACATCGAGTCTTTTTCTATTCGGTTGTCCATCACCAAAAGCATTTCCCACAGAGATCTATCTGTATAAAAAAGCTCTTTAAAGGGCTCTTTTTCTACACCATGTAAAGAAGTAAAACCGGCATGCAAAAACAATCTATTTTCAGCATCTATATGATATAAAGGTAGCTTCTCAAAAAAGACCAAATGTTGTTTTTTTTCTTCTTCGGAAAAGCCCTCATAACTTTCCATGGTTTCTTTACCACCATGCATATACCAAGAGGTATTTACCGTTGCTGTTTTTAACCAATCTTGACACCAAACATCATGATTTCCTTTTATAAAGACGCACTTAAATTTATTTGAAACCTCAATTAAAAACTGAACAACTTGAGCAGATTCACTCCAACCATCGACATAATCTCCCATGAAGATCAGTTTATCTCCCTCTTTAATTTCTAGTTTATTTAAAACCTGAATTAACGCTTTTAAGCCTCCATGAATATCTCCTATTGCAAAAGTTCTCATCTTCCTTTTATTTTTCACAAAACTACTATTTTCTATAAAAAAAAGATGAAAGGAATCTTAATTTAATTAAAAATACTGTCCAATTCCAAAAACCAGACCTCCTTCAGAATTGTTCTTAATAGTGTTTACTCTTAACCCATAATCGATTCTAAAAGTAGCATTGTATATTTTTTTACTGATAAAACGCAAACCAAAACCCGAATATATATGAATGTTTTTGCTACTCAAAAAATCATTTAAGTTTCCGCCAGGGTTTCTCCAAGACCCAATATCTGTAAAGAAATTTGTTTGAATTGCCAACCAATTTTTATCATAGATCGTGTGCCTGTATTCTGTGTTCCAAACAACACTACCTGTACCTCTATCTACTAAAATACCTACTCCACGTAAATTTATATTGTTATCTAAAGCAAAGGGTGCAAAGGGTGTTTTTTCATTTGATGACAAACCAATTCTTAATCTGTTTGCCCAGTTTCCTTTTTCAGTAATTCGGGTGTAATAGAAAAAATCATTCCAAAAAATACAAAAATCGTTCTGGAAATCATTTTCTGTAATTACATACTGTGCATACAGTACACTTTTAAATCCGTTTATATATTGATAAAAATAATCTAAATTATTATAAACATATACTAGTTTAAAAAGTGTCTTTTTTAGGCTTAACCTTTTTGGAATTGAGGGGTCTATAGCTCCTGAAATATATTGATATTGCTCTGTAAAAAAATTAAAGCCAAAATTAATTTGATTTTTAAAATTGATTTGATGAATCCCTAAAACTTCAAAAGAAGTATTATTGTAAACATAATTAGCCGTTTTATCTCCAAAATAAAGAGGCTCTTCACTCTTCCAATCTTGATGATTTACAGATAGCCCCCACTTTTTAGAAAACAAATTCGGCGCTCTAAAATTAATGCCATACGAATTGAACCCGTTGTTTTGGTAATATCCGCCAAAGGCAATATTTTTTCCTAAAAAATTATAATCATACAAACCTAGTTTGTATGAAAACTGCTGATTTGTAGTAGTCCAAAAATTAACTTCTGGAAACAAGGTTAAATTTTCTTCAACGGTAATAAAAACAGTGCAGAAATTAGTATTAGCATTTAGTACTTGATAATACGCATGCCTTATTGCTGGCAATCTTTTCAATTCAATAATATCTTTCTCTAAGGCAATAGAATCTAAAACAAGGTCTTTCTTGGTACTTAAAAATTTCTTTAAAAAAGAAATTTTAGTCTTCCTTGCTCCTTTAATTTTAAGATCTAAAATTATTCTTTCTTGTGAAAAAAGAGAAAAAGAGATCCCTAAAAATAAAAAAGTAAAAATCCAGATTTTAAGTTTCATTATTCTGCAACAAAAGATTTTTGTATTCGTAAATTTACCCAATTATCTGCACTTACCGCCATTAAGGTAAAATTATAGGTGTCGTCTACCACCAAATCCTTTGGAGTTGCAGTGTTTATATTTAAAACAATATTGGTTGTGTTATAGTATTGAAAAAAATGATCATAGCTATACGTTCCAGAAATAGAATCATCATCTCTATCAGAAATTACTTGAAAATAAAATTCATTATCTGTAATATCAAAATCTGACCATGTAAATTTTGGTTTTAAAGTTGTTGGATATTCGATTGTAACTTCATTTGTCCAATTTGTAGGTTTGGTCTCATTTTTTAATCGAATGGGATTTGATTTGTGCATTTTTCCATGAGTTAAATAAGTTACCACACACCAAAATTCTTCCGAATTTAATTGTGAAAATCGACTTAATTTTTGGGCAAAAACAGCTGTTTCAGCTAAAACTATTCTTTTGTAATTCGTAAAATCATTTTCATCTATATTTAAACTGTCTGCTTCATAATAAAGCACTTACGAAGCACCTTCAACTGGATAATAAAAAATATAAGATAGGCTTTCATTTGCATCCGCAGTTGCTGCACAAGCAATAATTTTATTTAACTCTCTTTCAGAGTTTCCTTCAAAATAATCTTGCAAATTTCTTGGAATTGTAATGTCATTATCTTCTGAACATAAAAAAAAGAAAATAGAAAAAGGAACAGAAAGTAGCAACTGTTTTAGTTTCATTCATCAATTTATATTTTAAACGTCATAATTGGTAAAGCAGAATGGTTTGAAACATCTTCAGAAATACTTCCTGAAAAAACGTGAGACAATCCTTTTCTACCATGTGTGATTAATGCAATTAAGTCTGCACCAACTGCATTCGAAAAGTCTAAAATACCATCTTCTATTGATTTGGCACAAACAAAATTAACATTTACTAACCGATTTGTATGGCCCTCTGCTTTCATTAAAAAGTTGTTTGCTAAAGCATCCATTTCTGGCGTCGTTTTAAATAGTTCGTTTGGTGAATTCACAAATAAAAGATGTTTTTTAGCACCCAAAAAATCTAATGAATCTAACATTTTATTGAAAGCAGGTATTGTTTCTTCTGAAAAATCTGTTGCAAAAACGATATCAGAAAAATCTACATCATTCAATTCATTTTTAAGTATTAAAACAGGAATCTCTGCATATCTAATAACTTTTTCCGTGTTTGAGCCTGTAAAAAATTCTTTTAATCCACTAGCTCCATGAGATCCCATAATTATTAAATCTGCATTTATTTCTTTCGCAATAGCATTTACTTCGCTAAAAACTTTATAATGCTTAATAATTGGCACAAGTTTCACCTCTTTTAAAAAGTCTTTTTGTAGGAATTTTTCAAATCTTTTTTCTGCTAATTTTAAAAAGAAAACTCCTTTTTCTTGGCTAAATTCTGAGCTTTGACTAAAGTTAACCTCCTGAAGATCTAACATATGTAGAGCATAAATTTCAACATCCATTTTTTTTGACAAAAGTGCTGCCGCTTTTAACGCATACTCTGAATGCTCTGAGAAATCTATAGGCACAATAATTTTTTTCATCTAAAATATTTTTATATTCTAGCACAAATTTAAAAACAATTAATGTTCTATTTCAAGATATTTATCATGTTTAAAAACATGTTATTGTTTATATAGTTTTCTAATTAATTGCTCTGCTGGTTTATTTTGGGGTGTAAATCTGTTGTTATTTTCACCTCCAACTTCCTCATGTTTATGAAACCATTTCCAAATAAAACCACCAGCAAACCAATCTTCTTTCCAAAATTGATTGTGTATCGCTTGCAAACCGTTAACTTGTGCTTGCAAATTTACATTGCCTTCTACTCTATTCGATTCCCAAGGTTTTTTAGCGTTAAAATCTACACTTCTATATCCAAATTCTGTGAACAAAACGGGCTTATTATATTTTTTCTGAATTTTTATAACTTCGTTTTTGTGAGGTTCCCAGCCAATTTCTAATTCTTGTACCGTTGGTGATTTTTCATCACTCAAAGGAAAATACGCATCAACTCCAATAAAATCGATTTCACCCCAAAAAGAAACTCTTTTAAATTCATCCCAATTTGCAGCATAAGTTAACTTTCCTTTATATATTTTTCTGATTTCCTTTATTAATTTTTGCCAATATTGTGGCCTAGTCATTACAAATTTTTCTAATTCTGTTCCAATACAAAGAATATCTGCATTAATTTCTTGTGCCGCTTTTGCATAGGTTAAAATAAATTCTGAGTAGGAATTCTCTAAAATAGTCCATTTTTCTTCAGAATCCATTTCTATGTTCCCTGTAAATTCTCCGCGCCAAACCCAAATTTGAGGTTTTACCATAACGTTTACAGCATTCTTTTGAAACTCTTTTGCATATTGTAACAGTCCACTTTTGGTTTCACCAAACCATTGTCTATTTGTATTGTGTGTTATTTTTGGCGAAGACAATTCTTTTATGAAACCAAAAGGCATCAATGCAACATAATTGCTTTGTGCATTTAAAACTGCATTTGTGTGTGTGATATCAATTTTATCTCTGGAAGCTACAAAGCTTAATCCGTTTACTTTTTTGGTTTGACTGTTACAGGGTAACTCTAAAAAAAGAAGCAGTAAAAAAAAGAGTTTTGTTGTTTTCATAATTCCCTCTAAAATAGTTCTTTTTACTAAAACAATGCTCTTAATCCAATATTAAAACTTTGTCCTAAACCGGTATCACTCCCTCTTACAAATTTGCTGTATAAAATTTCTAAGTTTAAAGTGCTGTTTAATTGATATTTTCCTCCAAAACCTAATGCCGTAAAATTTTGTGTAAAATCTCCAAAACGCTGATAATGTTGCACAAAACCTAAAATAGTTGCTGTATTACTTGGAAAATAACTCATAAATACACCCGGAGCTAACACAATTGTGTTGTTTGCAAAACTAGTGGAATCACCAAAATTATACTCCGTATTTAATTCTGTAAACAATTGCCAATTTCCATTTTCGACCGTATAATCATAAAAAAAACGGTTTTGAAATGTATATGCTGTCTGATCTAAATACACACCATTTGCATCAGATTCATTTGAAATTATAGGAATATGAAAAGCAGATTGAATCGAGAAGTTTCCAATATTTTCTATCGGCTGCCATTTTAAAGCTGGTGCAAAAGAAGATAATCCATTTCTTGAATTTTCATCATTCTTAAAATCAAAAGCAGCAGTAGCACTTTTTCCATTAATAACATTTGAACGGTATTCTAACAACAACCCAATGTTTAATCTGTTATTATCTGAAACACCTGTAAAAAGATCTAAAGTTGATGTGAAATAAGTTTCTCTTTCTTTATCAGATGTAATACCATTATAGCTGCCCTTGGTTTCTGTATACAAATTGTTAAAAAACTTAACATCCCATTGACCTTTGTCTAATAATTTTGATGGCGTATATGTTTGAATATTACTTTTAACAGGCTCTCTTTCTTGCGCAGAAGCGGTAAAACTGACAACAAATGTGGTAAGAAATAGAATTTTTGAAAATCTCTTTTTCATTTTTCTAGTTGGTTTTATTTCTAAAAGTTTAATTACGAAGTAAGTCATTAAAATTATCGAATGCTTACAATTTAGACTTATGCTTTTTTATTTATAATAAATCTAAATTAAATTTCAGGTTTAAGTTCTTAACTTAGTCTTCGACTCAAAAGTAAGAATCAATCAACTATGGAGCATATTGTTATTATTGGTAATGGAATTTCTGGAGTAACTGCCGCAAGACATATCAGAAAGAATTCTAATAAAAAAATTACCCTAGTTTCTGCTGAAACTAAATACTTTTTTTCGAGAACTGCACTTATGTATGTTTATATGGGGCACATGAAATTTGAACACACACAACCTTATGAAAATTGGTTTTGGGATAAAAATAAAATCGAATTAAAAGAGGGTTTTGTTAATACGATAAACACTGATAAAAAAACATTAAAATTTAAAGATTCTTCTATACTTTCTTACGATAAATTAATTATTGCAACAGGTTCTAAACCTAATAAATTTGGCTGGCCAGGGCAAGATTTAAAAGGTGTTATGGGCATGTATCACAAACAAGATTTAGAGAATTTAGAAAAATTTGCCCCAAATAAAGAAAAATGCAAAAGAGCTGTAATTGTTGGTGGTGGGTTGATTGGAATTGAATTGGCAGAAATGTTGAGAAGTAGAAAAATTCCGGTTACTTTTTTAGTGCGTGAAGCTAGTTTTTGGAATGGGGTTTTACCAACGCAAGAATCAGAAATGATTAATAATCATATTAAAGAACATCACATAGATTTAAGACTCAGCACTAATTTAAAAGAAATCAAAGCAGATAAAAACGGCAACGTAAAATCAGTAATTATTGAAGAAACCGGTGAAGAAATTTTCTGCAATGTAGTGGGATTAACAGCCGGTGTTACACCAAATATTGATTTTATAAAAGATTCTGGAATCGCATTAGGACGTGGTGTAAAAGTGAATCGCTTTTTAGAAACAAACATAAAAAATGTTTATGCAATTGGTGATTGTGCAGAGCAACATGAAGCTATCGGACAAAGAAGAAATATTGAAGCCGTTTGGTATACAGGAAGAATGATGGGAGAAACGCTTGCGCAAACTATTTGTGGTAATAAAACGGAATACAAACCTGGACATTGGTTTAATTCTGCCAAATTTTTAGACATTGAATACCAAACGTATGGTTGGGTTTTTAGCGAACGAAGTAAAAAAGAAAATGAAGCTTATTTTCAATGGCAACATCCAAAAGATCATAAATGTATTACCATTTCTTATGATATCGATTCTCGCCAATTTTTAGGAATAAATACCTTTGGAATTAGAATGCGTCATGAAATTTTTGATACGTGGCTAACCCAAAATAAATCTGTAGAATTTGTTTTAGAATATTTAGCGGATGCCAATTTTGATCCTGAGTTTTATAAATTGCATGAAGCTGAAATTGTAACAAAATTTAATACAGAGCAGATGACCAACATCAATTTAAAAAAGAAAAGTTGGAAACGAATTTTTACCAATTAATTGGGGTTTAGCAATCATAAAACTCTTTCAATCCAAACTTATAACGTAAAATTATTATTGTGAAATTTATAAAACAAACAGGTTTAGTTGTCTTTTTAACAGGATTAGCCTTTTTTATAGGAACTATTTTTACAGGTTCATTTAGTTGTACCCCCCAAGAATTGGATACTTTTATTAGCGAAAAAGGGTACAAAAGCGAAGTCATCAAAGACGAACTTTCTAGAGCAATTGTCAACAAAAAAGATTTAAACATTTTTGCTTTTTCTACTAAAGTAATTACTGCCTTCGAAACATCTAATAATTATTATGATACCTTAATTGCAAAATACAATGCTGAAAAAAATTGGACTAAAAAAGGAGCACAGTATCAATATAAAATCTCAGGAAAACTAAGAAGCACAAGTTTTGCACTTGCAAAAAAAGCGGGTAAGGGTTTAGCTGCTGACAAAACTGGTTTCATGTGGTTTCTAACTTTTGGTTTGGGTATTATTGGTGCACTGCTGTATATTGTGCCCGATGTTGTTTTATTAGGTAAGCCAGAAATTAAAAACGATGGGATATTTTTAAACGCAGCCACAAATCGTGGTTGGATTGGTTGGTTTGCTTTTATCTTTTTAGTGACTTTTTACATCCTACTCTATTTCTACCCAGATTTAATCGTTAACTGGGTCTATTTAGTAGATCCGATAAGTAAATCTATTAGCGGAAATCCTGCAAGTCAGTGGTTTTTATATGGTTTTTTATATTGTACAGTAATGAGTGTTATGGCTGTGAGAATGTATATAAAATACCGTCATAATAAATACCAAATTTTAAGAACAACATCTGTTTTATTCTTTCAAATTGTATTCGCTTTTTTAATTCCTGAAATTTTAGTTCGTTTTGATAAACCTTGGTATGACTTTAAAAATGCGTTTCCTTTAGACTATGATTTTTTCTTTAGATGGAATTTAGACGAGCTGCTTGCTAGTGGCACATTTGGTCTATTTATTTTAGTCTGGGGCGTTGTTTTAACAATAGTAGTTGTTCCTGTAATGGTCTATTTCTTTGGAAAAAGATGGTACTGTTCTTGGGTTTGTGGTTGTGGTGGATTGGCAGAAACATTAGGAGATCCTTACCGACAACTATCGAGTAAAACGCTACTTTCCTGGAGAGTAGAACGTATTGTAATTCATTCGGTATTAATTTTTGTTTTGGTCATGACGGGGTTTGCTTTGTACACTTTCTTCTCTGGAGAGAGTCAAGTAATTGGTATTAAAACGCAAACAATTCAAGATATTTATGGTTTTTTAATTGGTTCTATTTTTGCGGGTGTTATTGGTACTGGATTCTATCCTATTTTTGGAAACCGTGTTTGGTGTAGGTTTGGTTGTCCTTTAGCAGCCTATTTAGGTTTTATTCAACGTTTTAAATCAAGATTTAGAATTACTACGAATGGCGGACAGTGTATCTCATGTGGAAACTGCTCTACCTATTGTGAACAAGGAATTGATGTAAGAGCGTATGCACAAAAAGGAGAAAATATTGTACGTTCTAGTTGTGTGGGTTGTGGAGTTTGTTCTGCAGTTTGCCCTCGAGGTGTTTTAAAATTAGAAAATGGTCCTGAAGATGGAAGAATAAATCCTACAGAAATTCTACTTGGAAATGATGTAGATTTAATGGATCTCGTAAATAGAAAGTAATGTTTCAGAAAATATTCTTCCTTTTCTCTTACTATCATTGAGTTTTGCTTCTTTCTGTCAAAAAAATATCACAAAGAGTATTATAAGAATGAACAACGTAAGGAAAAAGACTAGCTTATAAATAGTAAAAATAGAGCATTTTGGAGATTCTATTACAAAAGTGGGCACCTGAAAAAAGAAGGTCATTTTATAGATAATTTAGAAACGAATTATTGGTACTTTTATGGCCAAGATTCTTAGAAAGAAAAAGAAGGTCATTTTTGAAAAGAAACTAAATAATTGGAGGTTATTTTATGATGGCCTAAGGTTGCGTGCATCATAAATGTCAATTAAAAAACAATCAAAAAAACAAATATTGCTTAATTTACAATAGGAGAAAATTGATAAAAACATCCAAATATAAAAAAGGTAAAATAATAAAAGTATGGACAGACTTTTCATCCTTACAGATGAAAACGGCGTCCCAGATTTAAGATAAAATGACACCAACCATAAAAGTAATTATACCTGCATATAACGAACAAGACTCGATTGCAAATGTTATCAACGACATTCCTAAAATCGTTGACGAAGTAATTGTTGTAAGCAATAATTCTACTGACCATACAGAAATCAATGCAAAAAATGCTGGTGCTACGGTTTTAAAAGAAAGTAAAAAGGGTTATGGTTATGCTTGCTTAAAAGGAATGGAGTACATCAGTAAACAAAACAAAAAACCAGAAATCATTGTTTTTTTAGATGGAGATTATTCTGATTATCCAGAACAATTAACAAAAATTATTGCTCCAATTATCCATGATCATATTGATTTTGTAATTGGTTCTCGTGTAAAAAAATTGCGTGAAAGTGGTTCTATGACACCGCAACAAGTTTTTGGTAATTGGTTAGCAACCTTTTTAATGAAATTATTTTTTGGCGCGAAATTTACAGACTTAGGTCCTTTTAGAGCCATAAAATATGACAAATTATTAGCACTAAAAATGCAAGACAAAACATATGGCTGGACGGTTGAAATGCAATTAAAAGCACTAAAACAAAAACTGACCTATGCAGAAATACCTGTAAAATATAGAAATAGAATTGGTGTTTCAAAAGTTTCAGGTACCATAAAAGGTTCTATCTTTGCAGGAATAAAGATTTTAGGTTGGATTTTTAAATATAGTTTTAAATAATGGTTTTAGAATATATCATCATAGCTGTTTATACTATTTGCTTATTGCTTATTTTCATGTATGCAATAGCGCAATTAAACCTACTCTTTAATTATTTGAAGTATAGAAACAAAGAAGACAACTCTCCTAAATTTAATTTCTCAAATCCTGATGAAATCCCTTTTGTAACCATACAACTGCCAGTATTTAATGAATTATATGTAATGAAGCGTTTGTTAAAAAACATCGCAAAATTAGAATATCCTTTAGATAAATTAGAAATACAAGTTTTAGATGACTCCACAGATGAATCTATAGAAATGACTGCAAAACATATTAAAAAAATTCAAGAAAAAGGAATTGATATACAGCATATTAGGAGAACCAATAGAAAGGGTTTTAAAGCAGGTGCTTTAAAGGAAGGGTTAAAAACCGCTAAAGGTGAATTTATTGCTATTTTTGATGCAGATTTTCTACCTCAAAAAGATTGGTTATACCAGACTGTTCCTTATTTTAAAAACTCAGAAATCGGAGTTGTGCAAACACGCTGGGGACATATCAATAGAAATTATTCGACGCTTACAAAAATTCAAGCATTTGCTCTAGACGCTCATTTTACTCTGGAACAAGTTGGTAGAAATAGCAAAGGTCATTTTATAAATTTTAACGGAACTGCAGGAATTTGGCGAAAAAAATGTATTTATGATGCAGGTAATTGGGAAGGTGATACTCTAACAGAAGATTTAGATTTAAGTTATAGAGCCCAGTTAAAAAAATGGAAATTTAAATACCTTGAAAAAGTAGTTACCCCTGCAGAATTACCAATAATAATTAGTGCAGCAAGATCTCAACAATTTAGATGGAATAAAGGCGGTGCGGAGAATTTTCAAAAAATGATGAGACGTGTAATAACGAGTAAAAACGTTCCTTTCAGGAGTAAGATACATAGTTTATTGCATTTATTGAACAGTTCAATGTTTACCTGTATTTTTTTAGTAGCTATTTTAAGTGTTCCTATGCTCTACATTAAAAATGAATATGCCCATTTAAAAAATTACTTTTATGTAATGAGTTTCTTTGTCCTTAGTTCTTTAATATTTTTTGTTTGCTATTGGTATATGTACAAAAATATTTATGGTAGTGGATTTAAGAATTTCTTTAAATATATAGGTGCATTTTTTACTTTTTTCTCCATAGCAATGGGCTTTTCTTTGCACAATACGATAGCAGTTTTGGAAGGGCATTTGGGTAAAAAAAGTGAATTTGTTAGAACACCAAAATTCAACATTAAGAATATAAAAGATGGTTGGAAAACAAATAAATATATCAAGAAAAAACCATCCATTCACGTTGTTTTAGAAGGCTTGCTAGCAATCTACTTTATTTTTGGAATGTACAGTGCATTCGTTGTAGGAGATCAAGGTGGAGATTTCGGATTATTTCCCTTTCACTTTATGCTTTTTATAGGCTTCTCATATGTCTTTTTTAAATCAATTTTTTCTAAAGCATAATGTCTTTTTTTACAAAAAATAAAGACGCGCTATTTATTTCTATAAGTGCTATTCTATTCTTCTTATTTGCTTATTTCTTAGAAAGAATTGCATTCTATAGACTTCTTTTTTTATGGCTTTCTCTCTTTGGATGTTTTTATCTAATCATAAAAAGTAAAAGCCTAACATTCTCTAATTTAATCGGAATCTCCATTCTTTTTAGGTTGATATTTATATTTGCAACACCTAATTTATCTCAAGATTTTTATCGATTTATTTGGGATGGAAGAATGATTCTTGAGGGACTAAATCCATATCTATCTATACCACAAAGTTTTATTCAACAGGGATTACAGCCTATTGCAGAAACAACAGAATTATACAAAGGAATGGGTGAAATGAATGGAAGCCATTATACAAATTACCCACCACTAAATCAGTTGTGTTTTTTAATAGCTGCATTATTTTCTAGTAAAAGTATTTTTGGATCTATTATCGTTTTAAGATTGCTTATTATACTTGCCGATATTGGAATCTTATATTTTGGCAAAAAGCTTTTAGAAAAACTTCAGCTACCTGTAAAAAATATTTTTTGGTATGCTTTAAATCCTTTTATCATTATAGAAATGACAGGGAATTTACATTTTGAACCTGTAATGCTGTTCTTTCTTATTTGGGGATTGCACAAACTATACGAACAAAAATGGATTTTAGCTGCCGTTTTAATTGCTTGCTCTGTTTCTGTAAAATTGATTCCTCTTTTATTTTTGCCTCTTTTTTATCAATGGTTTATGAAGCAGAACGTGTCTATAAATGAAGAGAAAAAATTGAAAAGTTATACAAAAAAATGGATTCCTACTTTCGAAGGAATGATCAGATTAATAAGTTTTTACACAATTGTTTTAGCAACTACTATCATTTTATTTCTTCCATTTTACACTTCAGAATTAATCGAAAACTACACAAATTCAGTCGGTTTATGGTTTGGTAATTTTGAATTTAATGCCAGTTTTTACTACTTATTTAGAGAAATCGGCTATCTTTTTAGAGGTTGGAATGAAATTGCAATTATTGGAAAAATAACCCCTATTTTCACTGTCATTTTTTTAATAATTCTTACATTTCTAAAGAAAAACACTACCATTATTCAATTAATAACAGCATTATTATTTGGCTTGTGTTTTTATTATTTTATGGCAACCACTGTGCACCCCTGGTATTTAGCCACTCCTATAATTTTATCAGTTTTTACCAAATATAAATTCCCCGTTGTCTGGAGTTTGGTGGTGATTTTAAGTTATCAAGCCTATTCAAATTCTCCTTGGGAAGAAAATTTATGGTTAGTTCTTCTTGAATATTTGATTGTATTTTCCTTTTTAATTTATGAAATAAAAAGTTCAAACTTAAAAAAACTGATAATTTAATAATTTAATAAAAAAGGAATCCCTATAATTTTATATATTAGTGCTTAATTATTGTTTATATGAAGAAGCTTACCATAAAAGATATTGCAAAAGAATTTAATGTTTCTATCTCCACCGTTTCTAAAGCGCTGAATGACAGCTACGAAATTAGTGCAGCGACCAAAGATAAGATCCAAAAATATGCGAAAGCAAAAAACTATAAGCCTAACTTTAATGCACTAAGTTTAAAAAATAGAAGCACCAAAACGATTGGAATTATCATTCCAACAATGCTTAAATATTACTTTGCACAAGTATTTAAAGGAATAGAAAAAACTGCTTTAGAAAGAGGTTACAAAGTTATTGCTTGCATATCTAATGAGTCATACAACAAGGAAGTTGAAATTATAGAAATGCTTTCCAATGGAAGTATTGATGGTTTTATTCTTTCCATGTCTAAAGAGACTGAAATTAAGCAAGAATTTAATCATTTTAAAGAAACCATAGAAAATGGAACTCCAATTGTAATGTTTGATCGAGTTGCAAAAACCATAGATTGTGACAAAATTATTACGGATGATTTTAATGGTGCTTTGAATACCGTTGAATATTTACACAAAACTGGTCATAGAAATATTGCTTTTGTTTCTACTTTAAGCAATTTACATATTGGTGAACAACGCTTTTTAGGTTATCAGAAAGGATTAGAAAATGTAGGTTTACCTTTTAATGAAAATCTTATTGTCAATATTTTAAACCAAGACTATAAAGAATATGAATCTATTTTGATTCCGCTCTTTAAAAATAATAAAATTGATAGTGTAATAGCTACTGGCGAATCTGCTGCAATTGCTGCAATGAAAGCTGGCTTAAAAAGCGGTCTTGAAATACCTAAAAATTTATCTGTAATTGCATTTTCAAATGGAATTTTAGCAAGACACTCAAGTCCTAAAATGACAACAATTAGTCAACATGGAGAGCAAATGGGAGAGGCCGCTGCACAGATATTAATTGATAAATTAGAAAAAAAACATAATGACACGGTTACCAAAGTAATTAAGACTGATTTAGTTATAAGAGATTCTGCTAAGTTATAATGACCGATTTCACTAAAGTAAAATTGGTAGTTTCTGATATGGACGGAACTTTACTAAACTCTCAGGGACAAGTTAGTTCACAATTTTTCAATCTTTTTAAAGAACTTAAAAAAAGAAATATTACTTTTTGCGCAGCAAGTGGAAGACAACACAATAGTATTATTGATAAACTTTCTACTATAAAAGATGATATTTATATCATTGCAGAAAATGGTGGAGTTGTCAAAAAAAGAGATGAAGTTTTACTTTCCAATTATCTACAGCAAGAAAAAGTATTAAAATTAATTCCTATTTTAAGAAAAATTAAAGGAGCAAACATGGTACTTTGTTGCAATAATGCTGCCTTTATAGAGAGCACAGATAAACTTTTCATTGAGCTCTTTCAAGAATATTATCACAGTTTTAAATTGGTAGATGATTTGTTAGAAATTCCAAAAACAACGCCTGTGTTTAAAATTGCAGTCTATCATTTTGATTCTTCTGAAGAATTTATTTATCCCGCAATCAAACACCTAAAAGAAGAGGTTTTACTAAAAATTTCTGGTAAAAATTGGTTAGATATATCTGACGAAAAAGCCAACAAAGGAAATGCTTTAAGAGAAGTTCAGAAACTTTTAGATGTTACCAAAGGAGCTACTATGGTTTTTGGAGATTATCATAATGACATAGAAATGATGCAAGAGGCACATTTTAGTTTTTCAATGAAAAATGCACATGCTGATATTACAGAACTAGCAAACTTTTCAACAGAAAGTAATGATGATTTTGGTGTTGAACGTATTTTAGAGGAGTTACTTAAAATTAGAACTTAATCCTCATAAGAAACGGTGCTTTGCCTTTCTCTATTTACATGTAATTTAGTCACATCAGGTCTCGAATAATGACCTACACAATCAAAGTTTTGTCTTTCTTCTAAAACACGATTAAAATCTAAAGTTTCTATAATCAAACCTTCTTTATTAATAATAGGCGCTACTAACCATTCTCCGTCAGGAGAAGCAATACAAGAACCACCATTTGCTAAAACCTTTGGAGCATCTTTTATAATTTTTTCATAATGAGGAATATCCCTTGGAAAATCAGATTTAGTCATTAAGCAAGAAACAGAGATCACAAAAGAACGAGATTCTCTTGCAATGAAGCGCGTAATATCCTTGGTATTATGGTCACTCCCTGGCCAAACAGCAATGTGCAAATTTTCTCCTAAACCATATAAAGCAGTTCTTGGCAAAGGCATCCAATTTTCCCAACAATTTAAGCCCCCAACCGTAAATTCTTTAAGAGGATGAACTTGCAAACCATTTCCGTCTCCAGGAGCCCAGGTCAAGCGCTCATCAAAGGTTGGCTGAAGTTTGCGATGAACAGATTTTATTTCTCCTTCTTGATTGATATACACTAATGAAGCATAAATACTATGTCCTCCTCTATTTTTTGCGCGCTCCATAATCCCTAAATAAATAGCAATGTTATGTTCTTTTGCTAATTTACAAATGGAATCTAACTCACCTTTTTCTATCGTTATAGAATTACGAACATAATGTGCATGAATTTCTTTCTGAGTTTGAGAATTCCATTCTGCACCATTCGTTAAACCAATCCAGAACGGATAGCCTGGCAGAAGGGCCTCCCCAAAAACAATCAATTCGCAATTTTCTTTTGCTGCCCCTTCAATTGAGTTTTTAATTTTTTGAATTGTTTTTTCTTTATTTAACCAAACAGGAGAGATTTGTGCTAAGGCTACTTTTAGTAAATTATTTTTCATAATTAATCTTCTATTATCATCAGACTAGGAGGTGGTGATATTATATCTCTATCGAAACTACCAAACCTTCATTAGATCTTACATTAAAAACAGTTTCATCTTCAAAGATTAAATACTGTCCTTTTATTCCAACTAGCTTTCCTTTAAAAGTTGGTGTTTTAATCAAATTTAAGCTTTTTGGTTTCTCAGGATATTTTAAAACAGGAAAGCTTAAGTGGGTTTCTAAATTGTTTTCAATAAAATACTCTTTTGCTTCTTCTGGAATAAAGACTTTTAACTTATCTCTCCATTCTACTAAATTTTCATCTTCAATATCATTCTTCAGCATTTTACGCCAATTAGTTTTATCAGCAACATATTCCTTTAAAGCGACTTCTGTAATTCCCGCTAAATACCTGTTAGGAACTTCCACAATTTCTAGAGCCTCGTGTGCTCCTTGATCGATCCATCTAGTAGGTACTTGCTGCTTTCTTGTAACGCCCACTTTAACATTGCTAGAATTTGCTAAATACACAATATGTGGTTTTAATTGTACAGATTTTTCATAAGCTAAATCCCGATCTTCAATATTTAAATGCGCTTTGCTTAATTCTGGTTTCATGATCCAATCTGCAGCATTTGGTATTTCAAAAAAACAAGATTTACAATATCCTTGTCTAAAAACTTTTTTTTCTAAATGACAGTTTAGACATTCATAAGTCACAAAACTAATTACTATCTCCTTGTCTAACAACTGATTCATATTTAAAAAATCAGAATTCATATCCAAATAATACTGAATTTGTGATGAATTTTCAGTTTTCATTTTTTTTAGTACTCCTTGATATTTCATGACCAAATTTTAGTATTTTTAGCTTATAACAAACTTACACAAAAAACGTAACTTTATCCATGGCTTTACCAATTGTAAATTCAATAATTTCTTGGTTTTTAAAAAAGAGAGTGCATCAAATAGAATTATTTTTAAAATATCCTATTGATGTGCAAGAAGAACTTTTAATGAAATTAATTGCTACTGCAAAAAGAACTGAGCTTGGCAAAGAGTATCATTTTTCTTCTATCAAAAATTATGAAGATTTTACGAAAAACGTACCTATTCAAAAATATGAAAGCATAGAACCATTAATTGAGCGTTGCAGAAAAGGTGAACAAAATTTATTTTGGCCAACTCCAATAAAATGGTTTGCAAAATCAAGCGGAACTACAAACGCTAAAAGTAAATTTATTCCTGTGAGTGATGAAGCATTGGAATATTGTCACTTAAAAGCGGGTAAAGACATGTTATGCTTATACATCAATAACAATGATGAAACCCAGTTGTTTACAGGTAAAGGTTTAAAATTAGGAGGAAGTTCTGAAATTTACAAAGACAACAATTCATACTTTGGAGATTTGTCGGCAATTATAACCGAGAACTTGCCTTTTTGGGCAGATTATAGTTCTGCCCCAAGTCAAGAAGTGGCTTTAATGGCAGAATGGGAAACCAAAATGGAAGCTATTATCGACGAAACAATACATGAAGATATTACTAGTTTAGTAGGTGTACCCAGTTGGATGCTCGTACTCTTAAATAGAGTTTTAGAGCGCACAGGTAAAGATACTATTTTAGAGGTTTGGCCAAATTTGGAAGTGTATTTTCATGGAGGTGTTAATTTTAATCCTTATCGAGAGCAGTATAAAAAATTAATTCCTAAAAAGGATTTTCAATATTATGAAACCTACAACGCCTCCGAAGGTTTTTTTGCTATTCAAGACAGAAATGGTTCAAAAGAATTATTGTTGATGTTAGATTATGGAATTTTCTATGAATTTATTCCGATGACTTCTTATAAAGGAGAAAATTCTAAAACAATTCCTTTATCAAAAGTGAAAAAAGATATTGATTATGCTTTAATTATTACCACAAATAGTGGTTTGTGGCGCTATTTAATAGGAGACACAATACGATTCACTTCTTTAGATCCTTATAGAATTAAAATTACGGGAAGAACAAGACATTACATCAATGTTTTCGGTGAAGAAGTAAATATTGAAAATGCCGAAGATGCTTTAAAATTAGCTTGCAAGAAAACAAATGCAACTATCATCGATTATACAGTGGGACCTATTTTTATGAAAGGTAAAAAAAGTGGGGGTCATGAATGGGTCATTGAGTTTAACAAAGCTCCAGAAAATATGAACTATTTTACAGAACTGTTAGACAATGCATTAAAATCTATCAATTCTGATTATGAGGCCAAGCGTTACAATTCTCTAACACTTGCAATGCCAATAATTCATGTGGCTAAAAAGGGCTTATTTTACACTTGGTTAAAGAGTAAAGACAAATTGGGAGGGCAACATAAAATACCAAGACTATCAAACTCAAGAGCATTCATAGAGGAATTATTGATATTATAAAAAAACAGGTTTCCCAATACATTTTTGCACTAGATTCATTTTTCAATACTAGAAAAGTAACATGTTCTTATAGCTACGGATACAACAATTTATAGCTATTGGCCTGTGTTAAAGTTTTAAATACAAAGTATGCCAAAAGGGGAATACTATTTTAGTGTAAGAAAGAGAAATTATATACACTAATATCAGTGAATTAAAGAAACTATATTTTACGTTCTACAACATAGTCAATCATTTCTAACAAAGAATTTTTATAAGGCGAAGTTGGGTAGTTTTCTAAAATGGCTGTAGCTCTGTCTCTGTAATCGAGCATTTTATTTGTTGTGTATTCAATACCTCCATTTTCTTTTACAAAAGCAATTACTTTTTTAACCCGTTTTTTATCTTTATTGTGTTTCTTTATAGAATTAATAATCCAATTTTTATCTTTTTTTGAACAGGTATTTAATGAATGAATTAATGGCAAGGTCATTTTTTGCTCCTTAATATCTATCCCTGTTGGTTTTCCAATTTTTTCATCAGAGTAATCAAATAAATCATCTTTAATTTGAAACGCGATTCCAATATATTCTCCAAATTTTCGCATTTGTCGAATTGTTTCTTGGTTAGCTCCTACTGAAGCTGCTCCAATTCCACAGCAAGCTGCAATTAATGTGGCAGTTTTCTGACGAATTATATCAAAGTAAATATCTTCTGTAATGTCTAATTTTCTTGCTTTTTCTATCTGCAGTAATTCGCCTTCACTCATTTCACGAACAGCAATAGAAATTAGTTTCAGTAAATCAAAATCCTGATTATCTATGGATAAAAGCAATCCTTTTGAAAGTAAAAAATCTCCCACTAAAACTGCAATTTTATTTTTCCATAACGCGTTTATAGAGAAAAAACCACGTCTTCTATTACTATCATCTACCACGTCATCATGCACTAAAGTTGCAGTATGAATCAGTTCTACCACAGAAGCCCCTCTATAAGTTCGTTCATCAAAACCACCATCAGAAACCATTTTTGCCACCAAAAAAACAAACATTGGCCGCATTTGTTTTCCTTTTCTGCGGACAATATAATAGGTAATTCTGTTTAAAAGAGGCACTTTAGAAAGCATCGAATCTTTGAACTTTTTTTCAAAAGTTTCCATTTCTGATAAAATAGGCAATTTTATTTGTTCGATAGGATTCATTAAGGATTCATTTATCAAGGCAATTTCAATTCAAAAGTAGTGAAAATAATGAGATTTTGCAGCAAAATATATAGACTGTATCACTTAAGATTTATTTGCTAATTGCCCGCAAGCAGCATCAATATCTTTACCTCTACTTCTTCTTACATTTATTGTAATATCGTGCATTTCTAAATTAGAAATATAATTATTTATGGCAGATGAACTTGCTTGTTGAAACTCCCCATCATCAATAGGGTTGTATTCTATTAAATTAACCTTACACGGCACCGCTTTGCAAAATTCAACTAACGCCTTTATATCTTCCTTTCTATCGTTAATTCCGTCCCAAACAATATACTCATAGGTAATTGCACGGTTTGTCTTTTCGTACCAATATTCTAAAGATTCTCGTAAATCTTTTAACGGAAAAGTTGCATTAAACGGCATTATTGATGTTCTAACTTCATCAATAGCCGAATGTAAAGAAACAGCTAAATTAAATTTAACCTCTTCATCTGCCATCTTTTTTATCATTTTTGGCACGCCAGAAGTAGAAACTGTTATTCTTTTTGACGACATACCCAGACCTTCAGGAGATGTAATCATTTCTATAGATTTTAAAACATTTTTATAGTTCATCAGCGGTTCTCCCATTCCCATAAAAACAATATTTGTTAGTTTGTGATTAAAATATAATCTACTTTGCCTGTCTATAACAACAACTTGATCATAAATTTCATCGGGATTTAAATTACGCATTCTTTTTAAACGGGAAGTTGCACAGAATTTGCAATCTAAACTACAACCAACTTGACTAGAAACACAAGCTGTTGTTCTTTTTTCTGTAGGTATTAAAACAGATTCAACAATTAAACCATCGTGCAATCTAATACCGTTTTTAATAGTTCCATCGTTACTTTTTTGCATAGAATCAACCTTAATATGATTGATAACAAAGTTTGATTCTAATATTTCTCTGGTTTGTTTAGAAATATTGGTCATGGCTTCAAAAGTATGCAAAGACTTGCTCCAAAGCCATTCATAAACTTGATTTCCACGAAAAGCTTTATCGCCATTTTCTACAAAAAAATCACGTAATTGTTCTTTGGTTAAGGCTCTTATGTCTTTCTTTTTTACTTCCATATTGTGCAAAAATACAAAACCTCACAAGAAACTTGTGAGGTTTTAAGTTTTCAATAAAAAAATTGAATTATATTATTAACATCGCATCTCCGTATGTAGAGAATTTATACTGCTCTTTGATTGCTACTTTATACGCTTCCATTAAAAAATCATACCCAGCAAAAGCAGCTGCCTGCATCATTAAGGTAGATTTAGGCGCATGGAAATTTGTGATCATACTATTAGCAATACTAAAGTCAAAAGGAGGAAAAATAAACTTATTTGTCCAACCTTCAAAAGCATTTAATTCCTGTTTAGATGAAACTGAAGATTCTACAGTTCTCATTACTGTTGTACCCACTGCACAAATTCTTCTTTTTGCTTTTTTGGCTTTATTAATTTTATCTGCAGTAGCAGCAGAAATCACAATTTGTTCAGAATCCATTTTGTGCTTAGATAAATCTTCTACTTCTACAGGACTAAAAGTTCCTAATCCAACGTGCAACGTCATCTCTGAAAAATCAACTCCTTTAATTTCTAAACGTTTTAGTAAGTGCTTAGAAAAATGCAAACCTGCTGATGGAGCTGCAACTGCACCTTCATGCTTTGCATATATAGTTTGGTAACGTTCTTCATCTGAAGCTTCTACTTCTCTATTAATTGCTTTTGGCAAAGGAGTTTCTCCTAATTCCAATAATTTTTCTCTAAAAGCTTCGTAACTCCCATCATACAAAAAGCGTAAAGTTCTTCCCCTAGAAGTTGTATTATCTATAACTTCTGCAACCAAACTATCGTCTTCTCCAAAAAATAATTTATTTCCAATTCTAATTTTTCTTGCAGGATCCACTAAAACATCCCAAAGTCTATTCTCAGCATTTAGTTCTCGTAATAAGAAAACTTCGATTCTAGCACCTGTTTTTTCTTTATTTCCGAACATTCTCGCAGGAAAAACCTTGGTATTGTTTAACATCATAACATCACCTTCCTCAAAGTAATTTATAACATCTTTAAACGTTTTATGTTCTATGGTTTGCTCTTTTCTATTTAAAACCATTAAACGAGATTCATCTCTATGTTCCGCAGGATAAATTGCTAACAATTCTTCTGGCAATTCAAATTCAAAGTGTGATAATTTCATATGTCTATTTTGCTGTAAAGGAGGCAAATATACGACATCGAAATAGGCGTTGTCAAGTGTTTGACCGTTTATATTTAAAGTTCGTTAATTACAATGCCTATTTGCTGCATGTCCTCCCAAAATTTTTGATATGATTTTGTGACAACTTCAGCATTTAATATTTTAATTGGAACTAACAAAGCTAAGGGTGCAAACGCCATTGCCATTCTATGATCATTGTACGTTTTTATGGCAATATTCTTCTTGATTTCTGATGATTTCTCTAAATGTAAACTTTTATCTGTCACAGAAATTAAAGCACCTAATTTAGATAATTCATCGTGTAAAGCTTCTAATCTATCTGTTTCCTTAATTTTTAAGGTATGTAAACCCGATAAATTACACGCAATTTTTTCAGCAAAACAAGTAACTGCAATCGTTTGTGCAATATCCGGAGCATTTTTTAAATCAATCTCTAAGATCTCCTTATTACTTACTTTTGTCTTTTTTAAAATGATACTATGTTCACCAAAAACAGTTTCTACTCCAAAATGTTGGTAAATTTCTGCCAAACAAGAATCTCCTTGTAAACTTTCTTTTTTATACGCTGATAAAGTAATTTCTGAACCAATTTTCGACAAGGCGACTATTGAATAAAAATAACTCGCAGAAGACCAATCTGATTCGACAACAATGGTTTGTTTTTGGATTTCTGTCTTTGGAAAAACCTTGATGAAATTACCTTCAAATTTGTTTTCAATTCCAAGTTGGGTCAGCAAACTTAAAGTCATTTTAATATAAGGAACAGAGGTAATTTTCCCAATCAATTCAATTTCTAAACCATTCTCTAATTTTGAAGCGATTAATAGCAGTGAAGAAATATACTGACTGCTTACATTTCCATTTATTTGAACTTTATCTTTTGTTATTTTTGTTCCTTTAATTCTTATCGGTGGATACCCAACTTTCTCCAAATACTCAATACTTGCTCCCAAATTATTTAATGCATTTACTAAAATTTCGATCGGTCTGTTTTGCATTCTTTGAGAACCAGTTAAAACAGTATCTCTGCCATCGTTAACCGCAAAATACGATGTTAAAAAACGCATTGCAGTTCCTGCATGACCAATATCTACCCTCCCATCTTCGGTAGAAAGTGCATGTTGCATGTGCACGGAATCATCAGAATCTGATAAATTTTGAATTAAAATTTCTGGAAATAATTTTTGTAGAATTAAGAGTCTATTAGATTCACTTTTAGAACCAGAAATGGTATTTTTCTCTTTTATCTTTTTATTCTCTAGATGATTTAACAGTATATCCATTCCAAAAATGATTTTAATTCTTATTTTTAACATTCAAACTTACAACTACCATCATGAAAAAAATCTATTTTCTAGTAATTTGCTTGTTTATATCAGCAAATGTCAAAGTTAATGCACAAAAAAAATCTAACAAAGTTTCTGACGAATATTTTAGCGCCGTAAAATGGCGAAATATTGGACCTTTTAGAGGAGGTAGAAGTGCCGCAGTTACAGGTGTTTCTGGCAAAGC
Organism: Polaribacter sp. Hel1_33_78; assembly: GCF_900106075.1. Classification (NCBI taxonomy): domain Bacteria; kingdom Pseudomonadati; phylum Bacteroidota; class Flavobacteriia; order Flavobacteriales; family Flavobacteriaceae; genus Polaribacter; species Polaribacter sp. Hel1_33_78. The sequence goes on along the minus strand of NZ_LT629794.1, from coordinate 567,341 downwards.
AAATCTTTTTTATATGGGTTCTACTGGAGGTGGCGTATGGAAAACTACAGATGCCGGTAACACATGGCAAAATATTTCTGACGGATTTTTCGGTGGTTCTGTTGGCGCAATTGCTGTTTCAGAATCTGATAATAATGTGATGTATGCCGGAATGGGAGAAAAAACAGTTCGTGGAAATGTTTCTTCTGGCGATGGAATTTGGAAAACCGAAAATGCTGGAAAAACATGGAAGCATGTGGGCTTAAAAAACTCAAGACACATTCCTAGAATGAGAATTCACCCTAAAAATGCTGATATTGTTTTTGCAGGCGTTATGGGCGATTTATATAAACCAACCCAAGAAAGAGGTGTTTATAAATCTGTTGATGGTGGCGAAAACTGGAAACGCGTATTATTTTCTGATGAAAATTCTGGGGTTGTTGATTTAATCATTGACCCAAATAATGCAAGAATTTTATATGCAACAACTTGGGATGTTCGAAGAACTCCTTACAGTTTGTCTTCTGGCGGAAAAGGTTCTGCTTTATGGAAAAGTGTAGATCAAGGTGAAACTTGGACTAACATTTCAACAAATAAAGGGTTACCATCTGGAATTTGGGGAATTGCTGGAGTTACAGTTTCACCAATAAACTCTGATATTGTTTGGGCTTTAATTGAGAATGAAAAAGGTGGAATTTATAAATCTACGGATGCAGGAAAGACTTTTAAACTCATAAACTCTGAACGTAAATTGCGTCAAAGAGCTTGGTATTATACCCGTATTTATGCAGATACACAAGATGAAAATATTTTGTATGTATTAAATGTTCGTTACCATAAATCAACAGATGGTGGGAAAACTTACAAAACGTATAATGCACCGCATGGAGATCATCATGATTTATGGATTGCACCCGAAGACAACCAAAGAATGATTATTGGCGATGACGGTGGTGCTCAAATTTCTTTTGATGCTGGCGATAACTGGAGCACGTATATGAATCAGCCTACTTCGCAATTTTATAGAGTTACCACAGACAATCATTTTCCATATCGAATTTTGGCAGCGCAACAAGATAATTCTACAGTAAGAATTTCACATAGAACTTCAGGAAGATTTATAACCGAATCTGATTGGACCTCAACTGCTGGTGGAGAAAGTGCACATATTGCCGTAGACCCCTTAAATGATGATATTGTTTATGGAGGAAGTTATGGTGGTTTATTAACTAGAAAAAATCATAAAACAAATGAAACTCGCGCTGTAAATGTCTGGCCAGATGACCCAATGGGTCATGGTGCTGAAGATTTTAAATATCGTTTTCAATGGAACTTTCCAATTTTCTTTTCACCCAACAATGAAAAAAAATTATATGCTGCTTCTAATCATTTACATGTTACAGAAAATGAAGGGCAATCTTGGAAAATCATTAGTCCTGATTTAACTAGAAATGATCCTAAAACTTTGAAATCTTCCGGCGGACCAATTACACAAGATAATACAGGTGTAGAATATTATGGAACTATTTTCGCAGCGATAGAATCTACTTTTGAACCTGGTTTAATTTGGACAGGTTCTGACGATGGTTTAGTGCATATTTCTAAAAATAATGGTGAAACTTGGAACAATGTAACTCCTAAAAAGATGCCAGAATGGATGATGATCAATTGTATTGAGATTGATCCGTTTACAAAAGGTGGCGCTTATATCGTAGGTACCAAATATAAATCTGGAGATTACAAGCCTTACATCTACAAAACAGAAAATTATGGAAAATCTTGGGAATTAATTGTGGAGGGAATTTCTGATGAAGATTTTACAAGAGCTCTAAGAGCAGATCCAAAAAGAAAAGGGTTGTTATATGCCGGAACAGAAAGAGGAATGTATATTTCTTTTGATGATGGTAAAAACTGGCAATCTTTCAAACAAAATCTACCTATTGTTCCCATTACTGATTTAACGATTAAAGACGATAATTTAATTGCTGCAACCCAAGGGCGTTCTCTTTGGATTATTGACGATTTAACGCCTTTACATCAATTAAACGAATCTACCTTAAAGAAAGAGATCGTTTTATACAAACCTAAAAATGCTTATAATTTATCTGGCGGAAATGGACGAACTTCTAGAACTGCTGGTACAAATCATTCAGGTGGCGTTTCTGTAAATTATTATATTAAAAAAGTGGCTGAAAAAGATGTGGTTTCAATTTCCTTTTTTGACTCAAATGAACATCTTATTAAAAAATATACGACTAAACCGGATAAAGAAAAAAAGGAGGAAAAACTAAAAGTAGCCGATGGAAACAATATTTTTAATTGGAACATGATGCATTCTGGAGCAGAATCTGTAAAAGGCATGATATTATGGTGGGCTTCTTTAAGTGGACCAATGGCCTTACCAGGCAACTATAAAGTGGAGTTGGCGGTCAATGACACAAAACAAACACAACGTTTTAATATCATAAGAAACCCAGCTTCTGAAGCTACAGAAAGAGATATGAAAACTCAGTTTGATTTTATAAATGAGATCAATACAAAAATGACAGAGATTCATAAAGCTTTAAAAAATGTACAAAAAGTAAGAGGTCAAGTTGGTCTTTTAAAGAAGTCCATCAAAGATAAAGAAACGCACAAAGCGTTATTAGAATACGCAGATACACTCGTAAAAGATATGACAACAATTGAGGAAACCTTGTATCAAACAAAATCTAAAAGTGGTCAGGATCCATTAAATTTTCCTATTAGATTGAATAATAAATTAGCGCATCTAAATTCGTTGACAAGAATTGGAAACTACGCTCCTACGCAACAAGCATTTGATTTTAAAAATGATATTGTAAAGGATATAGATATTGAATTGAAAAAATTGTATTCGTTATTTGATGCTAGAGTAAAAGAATTGAATCAGAAAGTAAAAGAAAGTAATATCGATTTAATTCAGTTGGATTAATTTCCATAAAACAGTATGTAAAAAAAGCGACTTAAGAGTCGCTTTTTTTTTATTTCATGTTCTTATTGGTAATATATAGCCCATAAAAAACGGTAATAAATATTTTTATGCCCCAAAAGTTCTTCCATTTTCCATCATTAAAATTTGTTTCTGCCACTGCGGTAAAATCACCAGCAAAAATTTCTCTCCAACTATTCATAAATAATGAAAATAAAGTAACTATGATAAAAAAGGGAACGACAACTCTAACAAAGTTAGACCAAAAAACTGGATTTTTAATTTTCTCTATAAAACTCATTATTTTAATTTTTTATTATTGTGATGACGATCGTGATCGCGTTTTGTTTTAACATCTAATTTCTTTTCAAAAGCATCTTGTAAATCAATGCCTGTTTGGTTTGCCAAACACAAAACTACAAATAGTACATCCGCTAACTCTTCCCCTAAATCTTTATTTTTATCAGATTCTTTTTCACTTTGCTCTCCATAACGTCTTGCGATAATTCTAGCAACTTCACCAACTTCTTCGGTTAACTGCGCCATGTTTGTAAGCTCATTAAAGTAACGAACTCCATGATTCTTAATCCAATCGTCTACTTGTTGCTGTGCGTTTTCTATGTTCATATTTCATTTATTAAAAAATCAAAGATAAAGTTTCGTATGCAATCTGTTTATCAAAAATTCATTACCACACCAAAAGTTTGTGGTGTAACTTTTAAATCCCAAACTACTTTTTGTTCTTTTTTATAGGGTTGTATTTTTGATCGTACTTATTATCCAAAAATCTATCAACAGCTTCAACGATAAAAATACTTAACGCAGTAGAAAAGGCAACATCAGAAAACCAATGAAAACGATCAATAATTCTGCTTAATCCAGGTATAGAACCTATTGTATATAGACCCGCTTTTACCCATGGACTTTTAAATTGTTTCGCAATTGCATACGCATTTGTAAAGCCAAGCATTACATGACCAGAAGGAAAAGAGTCGTAATCATAAACTCTATCGAAATGCAAAGGATCAAAAACATCTTTACCAACGTTAGCTTTAGGTCTTGCTCTACCAATAATTCTTTTTGTTATTTGTTGCATCAACCCAGCCGCAGAAGCTGAGGAGATTAACAAAACTCCAGTTCTTCTTAATTTTGGATTTTCAGTAAACAAACCTGCTAAATAGACTGCTCCTGTTAACATGAAGTTATTATTTGGACTCCCAACATCGTTTCCATAGTTTACCAACCAACGTGGCACATCACCTCTCCAACCATCTGCCCATCTATCAACATTATCATCTATAAAATATAGTGAAGTTGTACCCGCAGCAATATATCCAAAATGAGTAAATTGTTTCTTTTTCCAGTATAAAGGTCTGCTGTAAGCATACCCCATTCCGCCAGCCATATTCCCTAAATCATAGGTAAAATTTTGCCATAAATTTTTATTTGTATTTAAATTTAGAGAAATTTTTTGAGTTTGGCTAAACGTTTTCCCAAAACAACTTAACAAAAAAAGTAATAATAATATTTTTTTCATAATTAGAAATAATATATAGTAAAGATAAAGTTTATTGACTTCATTCTCTGATTCTAATATTAGAAGTTAATTTAAAAAAAGGAAACCAATTACGTTACAAATCGGTCAAAAGATTAACCCAAAAACTCAGCAACTTCTCTATAAAAATCTTTCGGATTCTCGGCATGCAACCAATGACCAGCATTTGTAATTTTTATAATTTTTGAGTTCGGAAAATGAGCTTCTATAATAGGCCTTTCATTTTCAGTAATATAATCAGATTTTTCTCCTTTTAAAAATAATGTATCCTTTTCAAAAACAGCAAAAGAAGGCAAAGCTTCACCAATTTCTGGATTGTTTTCTGTTAAAGATTGTAGATTGAATCTATATCCTAATTGTCCTTTTTCTTTCCAATAAATATTCTTCATCAAAAACTGTCTAACTCCAAAATCAGGAATATATTTTGATAATTTTTCATCGACCAAATTTCTAGAATTTTGTAAAGAAAAATCAATCGAATTTAGACCTGCTAAAATTGCATTATGATGAGGTTTATAGTTTCTTGGAGAAATATCTACAATTACCAATTTATTCAATAACTCTGGATATGTAACAGCAAACAGCATCGCCGTTTTACCCCCCATAGAATGACCAATTAAATTAACTTTTTCTAATTGATGATGCAGTATATAGTTGTGTAAATCATCCACTAATAATTCATAAGAAAATTCATCTGCATGAAAACTTCGTCCATGATTTCTCTGATCTATTAGATGAACTTGATACTTTTTAGCAAATTGATTTCCTAATGACTTCCAATTATCACCCATTCCAAAATAACCATGTAAAATTAGTAATGGCTCCCCTTCTCCTTTTATCGTTGCGTGAAGTATTGGATTTTTAGACATTTAAATTTCTGATTTTTTTAGAGTACTCATTCGCTTCAAAAGCTAGATTAGAAATAATCAATTTTAAGGGTCTTACTTTGTGCTTTGCAACCTATGCAAATACATGCTCACCACATTTTCTAAACCTAAATACAAACTTTCGGTAATAAGTGCATGCCCAATAGAAACTTCAGCTAAATGAGGAATGTTCTCTTTAAAAAATTGGATGTTTTCTAAACTTAAATCATGACCAGCATTAATTCCTAATCCTAATTTATGTGCTAAGATTGCAGCTTCTGTATATGGTTTTATAGCTCTTTTATTTCCTAAATCAAATTGAGTTGCAAATTCTTCAGTATACAATTCTATTCTATCTGTACCTGTTTTTGCAGCAGCTTCAATCAACTTTAAATCAGTATCAATAAAAATTGAAGTTCTAATGCCATTTTTTTTAAATTCCGAAATAACTTCTTTTAAAAAGGATTGATGTTTAATGGTGTCCCATCCTGCATTTGATGTGATTGCATTTAATTCATCTGGCACGAGAGTAACTTGCGTTGGTTTTACTTCTAAAACCAAATCCATAAAAGATGTAATAGGGTTTCCTTCTATATTGTATTCTGTGGTAACAATAGTTTTTAAATCCCTTGCATCTTGATACCTTATATGTCTTTCATCTGGTCTTGGATGAATGGTAATCCCTTCTGCCCCAAAGGCTTCAATATCAGCAGCAACTTTCAATAAATTAGGCACATTACCACCTCGAGAATTACGTAAAGTTGCAATTTTATTAATATTTACGCTTAACTTTGTCATTATATAAAATTAGGTTGCAAATGTAACTCATTAAATCATTTTATCCTATATTCGTAAAGAATGAACATGAATGATTACATATTAAAAGATATTAAGCCACTTCGCTTACAAGACAATGTAAAAAGTGCGCAAAAGCTATTCAAAAACTATCCAATAACACATTTTCCATTAGTAGAAAAAGGCAGATTATTAGGCTCTTTTTCAGAAGACGACATGCACACTATTGAAAATAAAGAGGCTGTTTTAGAGCGCTATACTCATTTAGTGAATTATTTTTTTTCTGATGAAAAAGCAACAGTCTTAGAGTTGTTAAAAACTTTCTCTGAGAATGACACAAACATAATTCCTGTTGTAAATACTGATAAACATTACATAGGTTATTATGACTTACGCGACGTTTTAGATGCTTTTTCCACGAGTCCTTTTATGCTTGAAGAAAGTGAAACCGTAATCGTAGAAAAATTAGAAAATGACTATTCTATGAGTGAGGCAAGTCAAATTGCAGAAGCCAATGGGGGCAAATTATTAGGAATTTATATTTCTGAAAAACACAATAATTTTGTGCAAGTTACCCTAAAGATCATCACAGAGGATATAAATGAAATTATGCAAGCTTTCAGAAGGTATAATTATAAAATTATCTCTTCACATCAAAATGACAAGTATTTAGAGGACTTAAAATATAGATTAGAATATTTACAAAAATACCTAGAAGCGTAAACATAAAAGATGGCTTTATTGAAGCAAATTTTTTGTATTTTTTCTAAGATAATGAATTAAACAAATGAAGAAAGTAGCAATTTACGGTCAGTCTTATTCAATTTCTGCCGAAAAAGAAATTCAAGTTTTATTGAGTGTCCTGCAAGAAAATAATATTGTCTGTTTTATAGAAAGTGAATTTTACGATTTATTAAAGGATGGAAATATTTTAGAAAAAAAATATCCAACCTTTTCTCATTTTTCTGACTTAAATACTTCTTTTGACACTCTATTTACTTTAGGTGGAGATGGTACAATTTTAAGAGCAGTTAATTATATTAGAGATTTAGGAATTCCTATTTTAGGTATTAATACAGGTAGATTAGGTTTCTTGGCAACAATTAACAAAAAAAACATAAAAGAAAGCATAGAACTTATTTTAAAAGGTGAATTTACAATTCAAGAGCGAACTTTACTTTCTATAAAAACGCTGCCAAAGTTAGAAGAGTTTTCAGAGTTAAACTTTGCCTTAAACGAAGTTACCATCGCCCGAAAAAACACTACTTCTATGATTGGTGTAAGAACTAGTTTGAATAAGGAATATTTAACCAATTATTGGGCTGATGGCTTGATAATTGCAACTCCTACAGGCTCTACAGGGTACTCTCTAAGTTGCAATGGCCCCGTAATTTCACCAGACTCTAAAAGTCTTGTAATAACACCTATTGCACCCCATAATTTAAGCGCAAGATCAATGGTTATTTCTGATGAAACGATCATACAACTAACCATAGATTCTAGAGAAAAAGACTTTTTAATTTCTTTAGATTCTAGAATTTCTTCTGTACCTAAAAACACGAAAGTTTTTATACAAAAAGCGGCATTTAAAATTAAAAGTATCACCCCAAATAATCAATCTTTTTTGCAAACTTTACGAAGTAAATTATTGTGGGGAGAAGATACCAGGAACGAAACCAACCTTTAACGTACTTATGACAATAAATGATAGAAATAGTAGTTATTCAAAAAAGACTACATATTAACTTTATAAAGCAAATTGAAATACCTATATTTGCTCGCTATTTTTTAGGATGAAAAAAAGTATACTATTAATCATTTTTATGAACATTTCTAGTGTTTCATTTGGACAAATGTATGAAGCAGGAATCTCTATTGGAGGCTCTAATTATGTTGGAGATATCGGCAGATTCAACTACATATACCCAAATAAGATTGCGGGTGCCGCTTTTTTTAAGTACAACTTAAACCCTAGAATGGTTCTAAGAGCAACATACAGTTATTTGCCCATTGAAGCAAATGATAAAGATGCAGATACAGATTTTAGAAGAGATAGAGGATCAAGTTTTTCCAATACAATAAACGAATTGGCAGTAGGTTTAGAATATAATTTTTATGAGTACGATTTATCATCTGATGATAAAACTTGGACTCCTTACATTCTATTGGAATTAGCTGCTTTCAACTATCAATATGTTGTTACAGAATCGTCACCAGATGCATATGTTTATGATACTAAGAACTCATTTTCTATTCCTTTTGGTGTTGGATTTAAATCAAAATTAGCAGGTCCTTTAGCATTTTCTTTAGAAGCCAAATTTAGATATACATTTGAAGATGATTTAGATTACAATAATGATACAATTACCGACCTTAATTTTGGAGGCACTGGCAATGATTGGTATATGTTTACTGGTTTTTCTTTAATTTACACCTTTGGAAGACCCGCTTGTTACACCAACGGACTATAATTTATGGATAAAAAACTACGCATTAACCCACAAAGAGTTCCAAAACACGTTGCCATTATTATGGACGGTAACGGTCGTTGGGCAAAAGATAAAGGGATGACTAGAGTTTTTGGACATAAAAATGCATTAACTGCTGTAAGACAAACACTGGAGGCTGCAGGAGAACTCAAAGTAAGATATATCACTCTATATGCTTTTTCTACAGAAAATTGGAAAAGACCTAAATTTGAAATAGACGCTTTAATGAGTTTACTAATTAGTTCACTAAAAAAAGAACTGCCGACCTTTCAAGAAAACAAAATAAAAGTGAATGCCATTGGCAACATAGAAAATCTGCCTAAAACTGCTCAAAAAACATTATTAGATGTAATTCAGAAAACAAAATCAAATAATGAAATGACCCTAACTTTTGCTTTAAGTTACGGATCAAGAGAAGAAATTGTTAACGCAATCAAAAACATATCTAAAAAAGTTGTTAATAAAGAGCTTGATTTAGAAAAAATTGATGAAAATACTATAAATAACCATTTATATACGTTTAATTTGCCCAACGTTGATTTATTAATAAGAACTAGTGGAGAACAACGCATTAGTAATTTCTTATTATGGCAAATTGCGTATGCTGAATTATACTTTACAAATATTCTTTGGCCAGATTTTAGACAAGAACATTTCTATGATGCCATCATAGATTATCAGAATAGAGAAAGACGATTTGGAAAAACAAGCGAACAACTTACAGAATAAAATTTCTATGAAATTACTTTCTACAACTTTAGTGCTTTTTGCACTTTTTTTTAATTTTAGTACGATAGCTCAAATAAAAAAAGACACCATTACCACCGACAAAAATATTTCCTTCGAAAAAGGAAAAGAATATATTTTGGGTGGAATTTCTGTTACTGGTTTAAAAAAATTTAGCGAAGAAACTGTTAAAATTTTTACTGGTTTAAGAAATGGACAAGTTATAAAACTACCGGGAGACAAGCTTACAAGTGCTATAAAAAAATTATACGAAAGCAAGCAATTTAGCAATGTAGATGTATACTTGGCAAAAGTAGATGGCAACACCGTTTACCTACAATTTGATGTGCAAGAATTACCACAATTAAATCAAGTAAAAATTACTGGTGTTAAAAAATCTAAAGCAAAAGAACTTGTTAAAGAGGCTGAATTAAAATCAGGGGCAATGCTTACCGATAACTTAATTGTAACCACAAAAAATTATATTACAAAGAAATACACAGATAAAGGATATCTGAAAACAAAAGTAAACCTAGCTGTAAAAAAAGACACCGCAGACCTCAATACGGTGAATATAAATGTCTTTGTAGATAAAGGTGTTCGAATAAAAATTAAAGAAATTGTTTTTACTGGAAATAAAAAATTTACAGATAAAAAGCTGAAAAAGGCAATGTCTAACACCAAAAGTAAGTTTGTTGGTCGTTTCTGGAAAGCATCAAAATATATAGAAGAAGATTATCAAGAAGATTTAGAAAATATTTTAGATAAATACAGCCGATTAGGCTTTAGAGATGCTCGTATTTTAAGTGATAAAATTTCTTGGAATGATGACAATACAATTAATCTAAATATAACATTAGAAGAAGGAAAACAGTACAAATTTGCTGATATTTTATTTGTTGGAAATAAAGAATACACCGATGATGAATTAAGAGCAGTGTTAAGAATTGATAAAGGTGATGTTTATAACGGCGCTGTGCTTAAAGAGCGCGTAAAAGGTGATGGATCTCCTAATTCTGAAGATATTTCTACCTTATACCAAGATAATGGTTTCTTATTCTCTCAAGTAAATGCTATTGAAACAAGGGTGAAAAATGACTCTATTACCGTTGAAATTAGAATTAGAGAAGATGAAAAAGCACGTATTAAAAAAGTTACAGTAACGGGTAATGATAAAACAAATGACCATGTTATTTTTAGAGAATTACGTGTTAAACCGGGAGATTTATTTAGTAGAAGTGCTATTATTAGGTCTATTAGAGAAATAGGTCAATTGGGTTTCTTTGATCAAAATGTATCACCAGATGTTGTGCCAAATTATCAAAATAAAACAGCTGATATAGACTTTACAGTAGTAGAAAAAGGTGGAAGTCAGATAGAACTGCAAGGGGGTTATGGAGGTGGTTCTTTTATAGGTACTCTTGGTTTATCTTTTAATAATTTCTCTATTCGAAATTTATTCAATAAAGAATCGTACAATCCTTTACCAATGGGAGATGGTCAAAAACTATCTTTACGTCTACAAACGAGTAGAACATTTAATACTTATAGTTTTTCATTTACAGAACCTTGGTTGGGAGGCAGAAAACCACAATCTTTATCGTTTTCTATTTACTCATCAAATCAGTATCAATTTAACTTTCAAACAGGAGATGTAGATAGAAATCAAAGTTTAGGTATTATTGGTGCCTCTTTAGGTTTAGGACAACGTTTAAAATGGCCAGATGATTTCTTTCAATTATCGCAAACTATTTCTTATCAAAGTTTTAATTTAAATAACTATGGATTTAGAGTTGGTAGTGATATTTTAAATAATGGAACTTTAAATAACTTGTCGTATAACGCAGTTATTAGCAGAAACTCTGCAGGACCAAGTTTAATTTTTCCTACTTATGGTTCTGAATTTTCTCTTGCCGTAAAAGCAACTTTGCCTTACTCTCTATTCAGTGATAAAGATTACGCAAATTTAGAAACTCAAGAAAAATACAAATGGTTAGAATACTATAAAATAACAGCAAAAGGTAAATGGTATACTTCATTTACAGATAAATTAGTATTGATGACCAACGCAGAAATGGGTTATTTAGGATTTTATAATTCAGAATTAGGTCAAAATCCATTTGAAAGATATTTTGTTGGAGGAGATGGAATTGCACAATTTCAGTTAGATGGTAGAGAAACAGTTGGATTAAGAGGATATGAAAATAATAGATTATCATCTGCTGAAGGAGGAACAATTTTTAATAAGTTTCAAATGGAATTAAGATTTTCTATAACAGATTCTCCTTCTGCCTCTATATATACACTAGGATTTTTAGAAGCGGGTAATTCTTATGACAATTTTGAAACATTTAATCCGTTTGAATTAAAACGTTCAGCAGGATTAGGTGTAAGAATTTTTATGCCGGCCTTTGGTTTATTAGGTATAGACTTTGCACATGGCTTTGACCCTTTACCTGGATTAAGGGAAAAATCTGGCTGGCAAACACATTTTATTATTGGAAGACAATTCTAGAAAAACTGTACATTTGTAATGTCAATGGGTTTTTTTGGCACGGTTTTTTCTAAATACATTATACAAATGAAAAAAATATTTTTATTAGTTTTTCTGTTATTTACAGCCACAAACTTTTGGTCCCAAAGAAATCAAATTATTGCATATATAGATATGGAGTACATTCTAGAAAATGTTCCAGAATATATGCAAGCGCAAAATACATTAGATGCTAAAATTGGAAAATGGAGAAAAAAATTAGACAAGCAAGCACGTCATATAGAAGTGCTAAAATCTGACTTAGCGAACGAAAAAGTAATTTTAACGAAAGATTTAATCGAAGAAAAAGAAGAGGAAATTACTTTAAAACAATTTGAATTAAGACGTTTAGAATCTTTATACTTTGGTCCTAAAGGAGATATGTTTTTGGTAAGAAAACAATTGGTAAAGCCTATTCAAGATCAAGTTTTTAATGCGATACAAGGGATTGCAAAAAGAAAGAAGTACGATTTTGTATTTGAAAAATCTAGTGATTTGATTATGTTGTATTCAAATAAAAAATACGATATTAGCGAACTTGTTTTATCTACAATAGATAGAACAAGATTAGCAAGCGAAAAAAAGGAGCAAAAAAGAAAAAAAGCGAATGCTCCTGGCAAAGAGTTAACGGAAGCACAAAAAGAAGTTATTGCTAAAAAAACTGCAGATAAAGAATTAAAGCTAGCAGAAGCGAAGAATAAAAAAGTGCAGGCAGTTGCTAAAAAAGTAGCAGATAAAGAAGCGAAGAAAAAAGCAATTGCAGAAAAAAGAGCCGCTCTTATTAAAAAACGAGAAGAACAAAGAAAAGTTTTAAGAGAAAAGAAAGAAGCCCTCAGAAAGAAAAAAGAGGAAGAACGAAAGAAGAAAGAAAATAATTAAATAAAGTCAAGAATAATAATTAAATTAAAACAAGAATGAAAAATTTAAAAACGTTACTATTAATTGCTGTGTTTACTTTAGGAGTAGGTGGTGTTGCGAATGCACAAAAGACGGGTCATATAGACTTTGAAAAGTTAGTAGCTGAAATGCCTCAAACAAAACAGTTGAAATTAGATATTGAAAAGTTAAGTAAAACTTATCAAGATGAGATTGAGGGAATGGCGCAGAAATTAGACAGTAAAATGAAAAAGTATACTGCAGAACAAAATGCACAGACAAGAGAAATAAACGAGTCTAGAGCTCAAGAAGTACAACAAGAGAGAGCTAGATACGAACAATTAAGACAAACTGCGTTACAAGAAATGCAGAAAAAACAGGCAGAAGGCTTAAACCCAATTATAGAAAAAGCACAGAAAGCTATCGAAGAAGTAGCAGCTTCTAAAGGTATTTTATACATTTTAGACGCTTCTGTCGGTAAAGGCTTACTAGTTAAAAAAGGTGAAGATATTTTTGCAGCTGTAAAAACGAAATTAGGCTTCTAAAAACAAACTTTTAAATAAGATTCTAAAACCTACTTTTTTAAGTAGGTTTTTTTATTTTTACATATATGAAATTAACTAGTTTTCCAATTGGTATTTTTGATTCTGGAGTTGGTGGCACTTCTATTTGGAAAGAGATTAAGACACTTTTACCAAACGAAAACACCATTTATCTTTCTGATAGCAAAAATGCTCCTTATGGAGAAAAAAGCGAACAAGAAATTATTGATTTATCTATAAAAAATACAGAATATTTACTTCAAAAAGATTGTAAACTAATTGTTGTAGCGTGCAACACTGCGACCACAAATGCCATAAAAATATTAAGAAAAAAGTATGCTATTCCTTTTATTGGTATTGAGCCTGCTATAAAACCTGCAGCGATTCAAACTAAAACAAATAATATTGGAATACTGGCCACTAAAGGAACCTTGAACAGCACGTTATTTGAAAAAACCACAAATACTATTACTAAAAAAATAACAACTATAGAAACGATAGGAAAAGGCTTAGTTGAATTGATTGAAAACGGGAAAATAAATTCTTCAGAAATGAATGAATTACTTTCTTCTTATATCACACCGATGCTAGAAGAGGATATTGACTGTTTGGTTTTAGGATGTACACACTACCCCTATTTAATACCTCAAATTAGAGAAATCACTGGAGAGAAGATTCAGATTATAGATTCTGGAGAAGCAGTTGCAAAACAAACCAAAGCGATCTTAGAAAAACATCATCTTTTAAATAATAATGCAAGAAAAGGAAAGCATCAGTTTTACATCAATAAAAACAAACAAGTTTTAAAAATGCTCATTTCTAATGACAATAATGAGCTAGTGAAAATTGATGAAAGGGAGTTTTAAAATCGTCTAACAGAGGAATTAATGTTTGGACAAGCAGCAGCTCTTTGTTCTCTAGTCCATAAATTTATACCCACAGAAATTTGATGAAATCCAGATGTTGTTAAAACAGTCTCATTCATTTGGTTTGTGTATGTATAAGAAAACATTAAGTTATCATAATTTAAACCAATAATTGGAGATACAAATTGTGCGTTTTCGATAGCGTTAACATCAAAACTTTTTCGATATGAAAGTGCCGCCCAAAGTTGTAATTTTGAAAAATCCTTGTACACTTTCATATTAAAATCTGCAATTCGTTCTCCTGTACTCTCTCTAATTTGGAGCATCAAAGATGGTTCAAATTGAACAAAAAGATCTTGGCCAAAATAATATCCAGTAGAAAAAATATAATTTCTTAAATCTAAAGGTTCCTGAACATTTAAATTATTCTTAGCCGTTAATAATAAATTTTTTACTGTAAAATAGGAAGAAAAACCTCCCAAATGATAAGCAACACTAAAATCTGCGTTATAATAGCTTGTACTTTCTACAACAGCAGCAATTGCTCTATCTCCGGTAAAAGTTCTTTGGTCTGATTGATTTTGAACAAAGGTAAAAGCCAATCCAAAAGAAAGTTGATTAAACAGTCTCCCATCGGACATTGGCAAATGATATGCATAAGAACCTTGTATTCCTTTTTGAGAATGGAAACCGTTTTTATCATTGAATAAAACAAATCCATAACCGGCATTAGATTCTTCACTAATTTTGGTATGAAAACTCAAAGTTTGTAAAGCTGGTGCATTGGGTATTCCCGCCCATTGTTGTCTTGCAGTAAATCTTAATTTACTAGAATTACCAATACCTGCAGCCGATGGGTGCACTAAATATACATTATCAGAAAGATAATCTTGGTATATCGGCAACGTCTCTTGCGAATTAATTTTTAATGAAAAAAAGCATAAAAATAGTACGCAAAATCTAAAGTATAAAAACTTCATTCAAACACTGATTAATTTAAGTTATCAAATATATTCATTTTACAAGAACAAATACTTATCACCTGAAGTTTTAACACTATAATTAAACTAAAAAAAGAAAAATCTATTGCAATATTAATAATCAATGATTTTTAATTTTTACATGTTTGCACCTATACAGTATCCTTAATTTGAAACCCTAAATTAGCTTTTAACCAACTCTAATTCTAACTCTTCTAAAGATTTTCCTTTCGTTTCAGGTAATATTTTCACCAAAACAAAGAATCCTACTAACGCAATTATTCCAAAGATAAAAAAGGTAAGTGCATTTCCTAAATTAGATAACTCCCAAGGAAAAACTAACTGCACTAAAGAACTTATTAACGAATTTATAAAAGCAATAATACCAATTGCTAATCCTCTATATTTTAATGGATATAATTCTGACAATAATACCCACATAACTGGACCCAGTGAAAATGCAAAACAGGCTATAAAACCTAAAATTCCGATTAATATTAAAGTAGCATTAATCGTAGTTGCTGCTTCCAAAATAGCGCCATCATTCTTACTATATATTTTATTCCCTAAAATCGCTTTTACATCGTTCTTAAAATCAATATCATTATCATATACTTTATCTACAAAAGGTAGTAATTTTTGGGATTCAGAAAATTCTAATTGATTAATTTTTTCTGCTGATAATTGATATGTTGCCTGATTAAAACCATAAGCACACAATAATAAACTAACTGCAATTCCCGCCGTACCGAACAACAATAAAGGCCTTCTGCCTGTTCTATCAATTAAATAAATAGCAACAAAAGTAAATATAACTGAAATCGAACTTAATAAAACTCCGGATGAAAAAGCAGCATCTGTTCCTATTCCTGTTTGTTTAAAAATGGATGTTGCATAGAAATACACTGCATTTATACCTGTAATTTGTTGCAAAACTCCAACAATTAAACCAACAACTAAAATAAAGCGTAATGATGATTTTAATATATCTTTAATTTTTAATGCTTCTTTGTTTTTCTCAGCATGTATATTTTTTTCGATAGCAGCAATTTCTTCCTCTCCTCTTTCAGTACCATGAATTTTATTCAAAACTATTTTCGCTTCCTCGAAATTCCCTTTTAAATATAACCAACGTGGACTTTTAGGGATAAAAAACAAGAAAATAAAATAACCTACTGCAGGAATAAACTCGACCCCTAACATCCATCTCCAAACGTTTTCATCGGTTAAAAAAGTACTTTCTGATGTATTATATTTATTAAAAAAATAATTACTTAAAAATGCCGCAAAAAAACCAAAAACAATGTTTAGTTGCTGCAAAGAAACTAACTTTCCTCTATTTTCTGCTGTTGAAATCTCTGCAATATAGATCGGTGCTAAAACCAACGCTGCACCAAAAGCGATACCGCCAATAATTCTTGCAACATATAGCATTTCATAAGATGATGCCATGGCAGATAAAACAGCAGAAATAGCATATAAAAAAGCTACAAAAATCAATGTTTTTTTTCTTCCAATAACATCACTCAACCTTCCTGAAAATAACATCGCAAACATGGCCGCAAATGAAGGGGCACTTACCACCCATCCAGATTGAATTTCGCTTAAATCAAATTCTGGCCCCGCAAAAGACATGACTCCGGAAATAATGCCGGCATCAAAACCAAAAAGGAATCCGCCTAATGCAACTATAAAACTTATAAAAATGGTGTATGCCTTATTATTCATAATTCATTTTGAATTTTAAAAAAGTAAATTTAGTAAATTATTGTTTGCATTGCACGTGGTGCTATTTCTAATACAGTTTCACTTTCACCAACAATAAGTTTATACCCTATTTTAGTATCTGTTTTATTCATCACTACGGTTACAATTTCCCCGTTTTTATTTTTAAAAGACGTACTTTCAATAGTGGTTCTGCTTGTTGTTGTGCTTACTCGCAAAGCTCCTGGATTTATGAATTTTGAAAAGTGACCAATATAATAATAGGTTGGTGTAAATGTCAATTCTCCTGTTTTTGTATCTGCATGAATTGGTGCAAAGCAAAAATTCTGAACATGATTTGGACCACCTCTTTCATCTAGTAAAATATTCCAATCTGTCCAACCAACAACACCGCTATTAAAATCGTTTATCATAGAATTTCCGTACCGTTCTGCATTTGGCCAAAATTGTAATTTTTCCGAATTAAATCCTTCTGCACAACCTTCTGTAAATAGCATATTCTTAGATGGAAAAGATTCATTTATGTTTTTTAGATTATCATATTTTGGCAAACCTCCAGTCCAAGTTTCATACCAATGAAAACCGATACCCCAAGCATATCTTGACGCCTCTGGATCTTCAAAAATAGTATTTGCTCTTTCAGAAATTAAATCTCTATTATGATCCCAAACAACAATTTTTTTATCTCCTAAACCTTCTTTTTCAAGTGTAGGTCCTAAATAATTTTTTAAGAAATCACGTTCTTCGGTAGCCGTATAAATACAAGACTCCCATCTTTGAACGGCCATCGGTTCATTTTGTATGGTTAAACCCCAAACAGGAATCCCTTCTTTCTCATACGCTTTAATAAACTTCACATAATAATCTGCCCAAGATTGACGAAATTCTGGAAGTAACTTACCTCCTCGTAACATATTTTTATTGCTTTTCATAAAAGCTGGCGGACTCCATGGACTTGCATAAAAAACGACATCATCCTTAATTAGTTCAATCGCTCTTTTTATAAACGGAATTCGTTTCTGTTTGTCTTTTTCAATTGAAAAAGTCTTTAATGCTGCATCACCCTCTTCAATATAGGTATGACTTCCTAAACCAAAATCACTACTATGAATACTCGTTCTAATAATATTATAACCAATACCTTCTTTACCATATAAGGATTGCAATAATTTATTTTGCTGCACATCATTTAACGTTGAAAAAACTTCAGCGGAAGCATCTGTAATAGCGCCACCAATGCCTAAATATTTCTGAAAAGTCTTTTTTGGGTTCACAAAAATAGCCACTTCGGTTTCTAACGGCTGTACCTTATTTTTAAAAGTTTGTTCACTTGTTTTTGTTAGTCTTAGCTCTGTATCTTTTGCTGTTGTATACACTCTCAGCGTTTTATTCTTGTAATTTTCTATAGAAGAAGTGGCCAAGTTTTCAGTTTTATTTACTTCTTTAATTTCTGAATCTGAACAAGATACAATTATTAGTAAAAAAAATAGTATGCTGCAATTTTTTAAGGTCATGTTTATAAAAATTAGAGATAGATGATTTTTCAAATATAATATTTAAATAAGATTAATCTAATAATTTTCGAAATTCATGTTTTACCCAATCAACTTCTAAAACCCATTCCCCTTTCATGGGTGCATCTGTGATTTTGGCGAAGTTTAAGATAGCAAACATCTTTTCGGGGTAAGTATCCCCCTCTCCAATATTTCGGTATATTTCTGTATCATCAACTCTATAAACGAGATCACTACCCTCCCACTCTACAGAATATTCGTGATAATCATTTAAAGTAACATCAAATCCTTTGCGTAAACTCCACCAATCACCTTTATCACATTCTCCTAAATTTTTAATAGCTCCAGCTGTGAAATGATTTTTCTGATGATCTCCATGATGTTCAAAAATATCGATCTCACCAGAACCGGTTAAAGGCCAGCAAATGTTTTCATCAGCTTCTTGAATTGGGGATTCGTTATTCTGCGCACCAAGAATCCACCAAGCAGGAAACATACTTGGTTCTCCATTGCTCTCAAGCTTTAATCTTGCTGTCCATTTTCCCTTTATAAATTCTTTTTTATTTTTTGATACTACTCTACCCGCCACATATTGGGTTTCTGGATGTTGTTTTCCATGTTTGTCAAAATTATCGCAAGGACGTTTTGTGCCAATATTTATAACCTTTAACTTTAAGGAGCCATCACTAACTTCTCTAGTTCCGAATTCATTATCAGGAACATAACAATGTGTTTCGTTATTTACCCAAATACGCTGGTCTTGCCAATTTTCGGTATTAAAAACATCAAAATTATCCAAGAAATCTAATTCCCAAACATTAGACCCTACTATTTTTATTGGGTCTTTTTTATCTTTTATTTTACAAGATATTGTAAGAATCCCTATTGCAAAGAAACTTAGTATGTAGTAGAAATATCTATTTTTCATTTGATCTGTTTAATTGAATTATTTTAAATATTTTGATTTATGTTTTCCTAAAAAAACTGTATCCTCTTCTATACTCTGCTGATTCTTTTAGATATCTCAAAAGGAAGTGATAAACTTAAATACAGAATGGTAAAAGAATTAGGTATTTTCTTCCAGTAATTGTCTGTTTAATTTTTTATTAGTTTCTTTTGAAAACTTCCTTGATCCGTCTCTAAAATTAGAAAATAAATCCCAGAATTTAAATTAGATAAATTATAAACATTGTTTATTAAATTAGGTTTTAACTTTTGCACCAAACGTCCATTCACATCAATAATCTTTAGCTTCTTAATATTTTGTTGGTTATTTAATTTTACATAAAACCTCGCTGAAATAGGATTTGGAAAAACTACTACCTTATTATTTTTTGCTCTATCAAGACTTAAACTATTTACAAATTCGAATTCAAACCAGTTCATATTAAAACCAGCTTTTAAAACCTCCATTTTTAAAGTATAAACCCCTGCGTCTAAAACGGTTTTTGTAGATGTTGTTTGCCAAGATTGCCAACCACCTGTAACTGGCAAATCTATTTGAGAGATACTTTTAGTTGTTACATTATTAATTAATTTAAATTCAATTTTTCCTGCATTAGATTGCGCGGCTGTTCGCACATTTAGATTATAATTACCCCTGTCAGAAATATAAATTAAATACTCTGCATAATCACCAATATCTGTATAACCAATATTTTGTCCTGTTCCAATATCCGTTGTATTTTCTGTTTGCAGTCCAACTTGATTGGTGAACTCTTCGGCTTGTATTTTTCCTGGCACTAATAGTCTAGCTATTAAATTATTGTTGACAGTTAGATTTTCAAATACATCTAAATTTGAGTTGTATATTGATGTGATAATAGTACCGTTATAACTTACTTTTATTTCATCTTGATAAAACAAATAATCTGCTAAATTTATTTTTACAAACCTAGTCGTTGAAGCATCTATTTCTGCTGATTCTATCGTTCTAGAATTATTATTTACCATTATTTCAAACAAACTATTTGTTAAGTCTGTTTGGTTTATTGGATGATTTAAAACAATCTTTATTGATTTTTCATCAGCATTCGTACTCGCGCTTAATACTTCAAAATCCGGAATTGCATCTGTTGATTTTAAAAACTCAATACTACTCATGTTAAATTCTGAATTTCCATCAACTTGAACTTTTAAAACCTGATTTCCAGCTTCTAAATATGCATTTTCTATATAGTGATTTACAAAATTGCTCCAACCTCCACTATTCCCTAAATTTACATTTCCTACAATATCAACATCATTTACAAAGAGTTTTACTTTTGCTCCAGATTGCGTTGTCGCATATCTAAAATTAATATTATAGAAACCTGTTTCTGTAACTTCAACAGTATATTTTAACCATTCTTTATTTTTCGTATACCCAATATGATAACCATTGCTGTTTATATTATCTGAATTTGTTTGAATGTCTACACCATCATTTCTATAGTTCCAACCAGAATTCCATGGCTGATAATCTTCACCTGTAGACAACGTGTAGTTTGCATAATCAACATCATAATAAGCAATACCATTAGTTCCCAAATCATAATCAGACAAATAAACAATTCCTGGTAAGGTATGATTGGCATAAGGAATATGAGTTTCATCTTGAGGTTGTCTTAAAACTGCATCTACAACATCTTTATAATACACGTTATTATCTAACAATAAATCTGTTGTTAATTGACTTAAACCCTGCACAGCTTCATCCACAGAAGGTTGAGGTCCTTCCCCTTTCCAATAATTTATAATAGCTTCATAATTGGAGTTCGAATTAATAGAATAAGGGCAAGTAATCGTTTCAATTCTCTTCCAGGGCCACCAAGCCCAACCAATATTGTTATCTTCAAACAGGTTTATAGCCTCTGTAAACCAAGCATTAGAGTTCTCCCCAGATTCCCCAAGCCAAAGCGGCACATTGTGTTGTTCTCTTATATCTAACACCCATTGCATAGAAGCAGTATCGTTATACGTCCAATATTTATGTGGACTGTAGACCATATTCGAATCCCATGGTGGCGTTAAACCAGAAAAGTCATTCGCAAATCCATTTCCTTCAATAAAAAGAATATGATTAGCATCTACTGCTCTAATTTCATTGGTAATTCTAACATACAAATCACGAAGTACATTTGTTCCTAAAGGCCAGTTTACTTCGTTTAACAGATCATAACCACCAATCCATTGTTTGTCTGTGTAACGTTCCGCCAGTTTCCCCCATAAAGCAACTGTTTTACTTTTATTAAATTCGCTTTCCCATAAAGAAGGTTTTGTATCGTCATAATCAGAGATCGCTGCATCTTTTCCTTGGCCACCAGGAGCAGCATGTAAATCTAGGATCAAATAAATTTGATTAGATTCACACCAAGTTAACAGCTCATCAACCATTTCAAAACCGGTATTTAACCACGTGTTTTCACCCTCAACAGGCTCCTCTTCTATGGGTAATGTAAATAAGTTGTAGTGCATTGGTAATCGAATGCTATTATAGCCCAATTTCGCTATGGAATCTACATCTTGTTTTGTAACAAAATTATTTCGCCAATTCGTGTAAAATTCTGCTGTTTTATCTGCGCCAATTAGCGTTGTTAGTTTCTGTATAAACTCGTGTTGCGTGTCTGCTGCTCCAGAAGAATTCATCATATACCCTTCTTGCAACATCCAGCCACCTAAACCAACTCCTTTTAATAAAACCTCTTCTGAGTTTAAGTTGACTATTTTTTTACCTAAAGTTCTTAACCCTTGAGAATTTGCAGAGATAGCTAGAACAAGAAATATATATATAAAATATTTTTTCATAAAAATTATTAACCCTTTATTTATAAATTATCTAAACCGAATAAGGTGATTTCAGAACCTACCGTTATTTGAGTGCTCCCATAATTAGACGTAATCTCGAATTTGAGGTATCTAAATTCTTCTGACGTATTTGCTAAACTAAATTCGTGACCATCTATTGCTTCTTGAAAAGCTGCTGTTGGTATATTTCCTGAAGCATCTCTTGGATCACCAATATCAAATTGCCCAAGTAAATTCCAAGTTTGAGAATCTGAACTAGCATATAGATTAAAAGACTTTATATTTTCTTCTTGATAATGATATGTAATACCACCTCCATTATACCAAAAAGCTCTTTGCCAAACTTTAAACCGTTGAATTTTAACATTCTTATTAAAATCGATAACAATGTCTAAAGGAAAATTTAAACTTCCTCCATTATTCTCTCTGGTAGCAATAAAATAGCTATTATCTGCATCCGTTTCAACAGTATCTACAACATCATCCCAAAAGTTTACGGTTCTTCCTTCATAAGCATCTCCATTTATAGATTGTCCACTTACTAAAGTCCAAGTCGACTTATCAATTTTCTCTTCAAATAAAGGAGTGTATTTTCCTTTTTCTTCTAGTTCCGTGATGTTACCATCAAAATCTTCAACTTTCGTAGAAAATGCCAGTTCTGAAGAGGCTAAACCTCTGATAAAAATACTTTCTTGTGCGTTGTTTGATGATAATATTCTAATGGTTTCATTTGCTCCATCCAAAATATGCACGTAAACAAAAACTGTTTTTGAAGCAATGTTATCCCACGTAATTTTTACACCTCCTAAATCTGGATTTATTGCGATACTCTCTTGCACTAAAAAAATAAAGGACTTTAGTGGGATGAAATCAATTTCTACAGTCTCTGATCTATTTTCACTTTCATCTACCACATATAATTTCACTTTAACAGCCGAAGTTTGGTTTAATCCGTTTACCTCTAAAAAAGTATTATACTTGCTAGAAACTCTAAAAACCTCTTCATCTTGTGAATTAAAATATACCGCTTTCACATACAATATATCGTCATCAGAAGGAAGTGAATAATTTATGATTCCTCCGCCATTTGTTGGCGTTACAGAAATATTAGATAGTATTCCTGGAGGTGTTGTGTCAAAATCCTCATTATTAGAGCAAGCAATAAGTGTAGCTAAAATAAAGATTGAAAAAAGCAGTACTTTGTTTATTTGTTTTTTCATAATGATATATTTTTTTACCAACCTGGATTTTGGATTAAATTAGGGTTCCTAGACAACTCTGTAAAACTTATAGGTTGTAAATAATCTCTAGGTGAATTAAAGGATCGTTGACTTACATCCTTAATTTGATAATAATTAGCCTCTGTTTCTTCATCTACAGACCATCCTTTAATTGGGGTTGTAAAATACTTTTCTGCTAATTTCCATCTTCTAACATCGTAATATCTGTGACCTTCAAAAGCCAACTCTATCATTCTTTCTTGTTGAATAATTTCTCTTAAACCTTCTTTACTCGTGTGCTTATTTGGTGTTGCGGCAAAAGTTGCATTGCTCCAAGCATCTTGCACCGTTGGTATTCCTGCGCGTTCTCTAATTTTATTTAAAGCTTCATAGACTTCCATAGAAGGTCCACTAAATTCATTTAAAGCTTCTGCATAATTTAAATACAACTCACTTAATCGCATCATTGGCCAAGGATACGTAATTGCTTTATTATATGCATCTCCTTCAGAATCTTGATGCACTAGCTTTTTAAGTGCATACCCTGTTACTAAATAGTCTCCTGTGTTTGCAACTCTGCCATGCAGCTCTCCTTCGCGCATTTTAAGATTCCAAAGACTTCCCCAGGTTCTGTTCAATCCTCTATCAAATCCTAAAGATGCATAAAAACGAGGCTCTCTATTTAAGTTTAGTTTTGCAGTTCTATTTGCAAATTGGGCATAAAAACGTTGATTAAAAGCTATGGTGGTTGTGTTGTATCGATCAACATATTCAAAAGATAAATCTTCGTTAATCGGCAATCCATTTTTAGTGTAATAGGTTTCTACCATTCTTAAACTTGGCGCTAGCCATTGCCAAGAAGCTTCTACAGAAGAAGATGTTGGGTCTTTCATTAATGCTGGTGACTGAATCTGCCAATATTGTCCGTTTGTTACAGGACTAGAATTTCCCCAAATTAATTCAGAATTCCAAGGATCTGTAATTGCAAAACGATTATTATACTGATCTCTTACCAACTCAAATTGAAAATTATTCGTATCAAAAAGTGGAGGTGTTTCTGTATAATAATACATACTAGCACCTTGAGTAATTGCAGCATCTAAAGCTTCTTTTGCTGATTCAGCTGCTAATTCCCATTTAGAATCATCTTTATTTTGATTGAAAAAATGCTCTCCATTCACATTTACAAAACTTCCATATAAAGAAGTATTACCATTAAATAATGGACTTGCACTATACAACAACGCTTTTGCTTTAATAGATTTAGCAATTACCTGATCTATTCTTCCGATATCATTATTTCCAATAATTCTCTCAGGTAAATCAACAATAGCAGCGTCAATTGTTTCAATTATATAACTAAAACATTCATCAACCGTTTTTCTATCTAATCGCACAGCTTCGTCTGAAGCAGAAATTGGCAAATTCTCATCAACAATTGGAATTGGTCCGTAATTACTAACTAATAAAAAATGATAATACGCCTTCAAAAATATCACTTCAGCTTTCCACTGATTTTTCTCTTCCTGAGTCATGTCAACCACTAAATCGATATTTTCAACTAGCGTGTTACAACTTCGTATTCCTTCCCACAAAGAACCTTGCCCTCTTCCTATTGCAGAAAAACCAGACCAATAACCCATTATTGGTGAAGAAACATTTTGTTGGCCTTTCATTAATTTAATAGCGTTCGGTTCTTTAGGAATTGGCACTGCTAATTCATCACTTAGTAAAACATAACTTGCATATGTACCATCATTTTGCGGTAAATAACTATAACAATTTGCTAAAGCATTATAAGCTGTTTCTTTTCTATTAAAAAGTAAACTTAACTCTTGCGTTCCATCTGGCACAATATCTAAATAATCTTCGCAGCTTATAAATAGTGATGCACTACATAAAATAATTGCTAAAAATTTGTTTTTTAAATTCATTTTTTACTTTTTAAAATTTTACTTGAGCCCCAATATTAATAACTCTTTGAGGTGGATACCCTAAACCATTTCCTGCCGATTCTGGATCCCATAAATCGAATTTTGAGAAATGCAGTAAATTTAACCCTGTAATATAGATTCTTGTTTTGGCATTTGCGAAAATTTTTCCTGTAGTTTCTGGGATTGTAAAACCAAATTCTACACTTTTTAATCTTAAAAAATCACCATCTCTTAGCCACCAAGTAGATGGTTTTTGATTGTTTTCTATCTCATAAGTTGATAATCGAGGCCAAAAAGCATTGGGGTCAGGATTGTTTTCTGACCAGTGATTGTCAGCAATAATACTCAATGCGTTTCTTTCATTTACAAAAGGAGAAATATCATTAGGATTTATAAAAAACGACGATCTTGCAGAACCTTGCATAAATATTGAAAGATCGAAATTCTTATAGACCGCAGATACCCCAAATCCATAAACAATTTCAGGTACATTTGGCTTACCTATAGGTGCTTGATCTAATTCGTTTACAACCCCATCTTGATTTATATCTGTATATTTTATGTCTCCAGGCAGATAAGAGTTTGTGGTTGAAAATCCATTAAATTGCTCAGGAGAATTATTGATATCTTCCTCGTCTACAAACAACCGTTCGGCGATGTAACCCCATTGTTGATTAACAGGATGTCCAATTCTACTCAAGTTTTCATTTTGAAATTCTGGCTCTCCATTTACTAGTATCTCGTTTGTTGAATACGTAAAATTACCTCTAGCAGTTATATAAAAATCACTGTTAAAAGCATGATTATAATCAATAGATAAATCAACTCCTTTTGTTTTAACTTCTCCTATATTACTGCTAATTGTGGTTGTTAAACCAGCAGTTTCTGGAATATACTGACGTTCCATATAGATATCTTTACGATGTTCTGTAAAATAATCTGCTTGTAAATTTAATTTATTAAATAGTCCTAATTCTAAACCTATATTAGATTTTGTGGCAACCTCCCAAGTAACACTTTCATTTGCATACCTATTAATAATATATCCATTATAATAGTTGTTATAATTTGAGCCAAAAGAATATCCCGTTCCTCCATTATTGAGATTTACGTCAGATAGATAAAAAAAACGATCACTTGGGCCTGAAATACCATCATTACCAACTAAACCATACGTATATTTTAATTTTAATAAATTAATAGATGGAATATTTTTCTCAAAATAAGCTTCATTAGAAACTATCCAACCTAATCCTACAGAAGGGAAAAACCCAAATCTATTCTTTTCGGCAAATTTTTCTGATCCATTATATCCAAAATTAAATTCACCAAAATATCGACTATCATAACTATAAGAAGTTCTTCCGGATATACCCATATTTCTGGATGGTAATGTGGAAAAAGCAGTATTACCGCCTATTGTATTTAAAGCTTCCTGAAAATAACTTACCAATAAACCACCTACTTCATGTTTCTCTTTGATGGTGCTGTTGTATTCTAAAACAGCTTCATAATAAAAATTACTATTACCGTAGTTATTCACTGTAGGGTTATTTAAAAACTCTGTACCTTCTTGAATTTGATAAAGTTCATTTACAACTCCTTGTGGCGTTAGCGTTTCATTCGCGCCATAGTAAAAAGGTGTAAAACTACGTTCGTTTTGATTCTCTGTAAATGTTCTTACAGAAGCCATAGCTCTTAACTTTAAGCCCTCTGTAATAAAACTTAAATCCTGTTTAATTTGAAATTGAGCTAATGTTGTATTTGCAAAACGATCTTTATAACCTCTTACACTTTCTGCATATGGGTTTGCAAAACTACCATTACCTTTATTTCCAAAAAGAATATGGTTGAAGTTCGCAGTTGCTTCATCTGGTTCATAAGCTTTTGGGAAATTCGCTGGATTTGCTTGTGCTACTTGATAAAAAATATCTGAAGCACCTATAATAGGTCCGTTATAGCGCTCGAATAATGAATAAAATTTAGCAGAAACTTTCGTTGTTTTAGTTAAATTGATATTAATATTCGCTCTTAAATTAGATCTATTAATATCAATATTATTATTAAAATTATTTAGAGGGTCTACTTTTAACAACCCTGTTTCATTTGCACTTGTAACCGATAAATAATATTGAGCAACTTCTCCACCTCCATTGATATTTACATTCAATCTTTTATTGAGGGCAAAATCTTTAAATAATTCATTATACCAATCTACATCCGGATAAATATTTGGATTAAGACCATTTCTTGTTCCTTCTATTTTTTGCTTTGAATATAATAAGGTTGCAGACTGATCTCTAGATCTCTGCGCTCTGTTATACAACTCCATATAATCTACAGCTCCTAAAAAACTATTTATTTTAGAAGGACTTGATAATGAACTTTCATACCGCACAGATACTTTCGCCTTTCCCTTTTTTCCTTCCTTTGTAGTTACTAAAACGACACCATTTGCACCTCTTGCTCCATACAAGGACGTAGCTGTTGCATCTTTCATAATTGAAAAAGAGGCAATATTATCGGGTTCTAAACGTGCTAAATCTGAGGCAGTTATTTGCAGTCCATCTAATAAAATTAAAGGACTATTATTAAACCCAAATGTCGTTACACCTCTAATAAAAAAAGCGGCGTTATCAGCTCCTGGCTCTCCAGATCTTTGATAAGAAATTAAACCAGATATTTTACCTGCCAATGCATTTGTTATATTAGAAGTTGGTTGTTTTAATTCTGCAGCTTTTAATGTAGTAATGGAACCAATAACACTGTTTTTCTTTTGTTTTGAAAATGCAACAACCTGAATTTCATCTAATTGATCTAAACTTTCTTTTAAGATTACATTGATTATCTTATTTGTTAAAACCTTTATCTTTTGTTTTTCAAATCCTAAATAGGCAAATAATAGCGTTGCATTTGGAGTCTTAATATTAAGAACATATTTACCATCAAAATCTGTTGTAGTTCCATTAGTCGTTCCTTCTACTAATACTGAAACTCCAGGGAGGAGATTTCCAGAGCTATCTATAACTTCTCCTGATACTATTGTGGTTTGAGAGAAAGAGATAGTAGGACAAAAAAGGGTAATAATAAGTATTAATTTTAAAAATAATGCCGTTAGTTTGTTCATGCTTATTTTTTGTAAAAAGCATAACAGAAGAAAAATCCCCTGTTACGCTTAGATAAATATTATTCTTTAATTAGCTTTCTAAATTGACCGTTAATTTCTAAAAAATAAAACCCTCGTTTTAAACTACCAATAGACAACTCGTTATTTTCAATAGTCCTTTTAAGAACTTGTTTAGAATTCACATCAAAAATTCTAATTTCTTTTTTCCCGTCTATATTGATAAAGGTTATCAAATCTTTTGTAGGATTTGGGAAAAACTGAAAACTAGTTTTATCAAAATCATTTGTAGAAGCTGTACCTTGTAATTGAGGTCCTTTTACATCATCTATATAAAATGTAGTATCTGTTGTATCTCCCCTGCCTAAGAAAATAAATAAATGATCAAAACTTACATTATCTGCTAATTCAGATGTATTTAAATACACTGTTTGCCACTGATTTTCTAAAATAACTTCTTCATCAGTTTCAAATTGAGCGGTAATATCTCCATCCTCTTTTGCATCTGCTAACTTAAATCTTATACCTGTTTTTATTGAAGAATAGACTCTAAAAGAGAATATATCATCTTTAGACGCATCAAAAGGTCCATTTAATTGAAAGTGAATTCTTTCCCAGCCTCCCCATGAGTTTCCTTTATCCCATTTGGCAACCATATTGCTTCCTCCTGCTGGATCTGCAACTGCAGTGTAAGACCCTGCTGGATCTCCCATCGTTTCTGAAACCGTAGTTAAAGATGTACCGTCAAAATCGTTATAAGTGACCATTGTTGTAGCTATAGCCGTCGTGGTAAATGTTGCAGAAACTCCGGTAATAGCGGTATCATTTTCTTTATACTCAATCATATTATCTTTAATTCCGTACCAATATGTGGTATTTACATTTAATATATCTGAAGGACTTATGACAATCGTAGATTTATCATCACTTAAAAGAGCATTCATAGAAACGACAGTACCCGATGCATCATTTTCTCTTAACTCTACAAAACTGGAAATATCGGTTATCGTAGTATCGTCTAAATTTCTAAATTGAAAATTTGACGAAATAGTTGGTTTTTCAAATTGAGAAACATCTGTAGCTCCGTTTTCAGGTGTAAGCGTATTTTCTATAGCCGGCGCAACATTACTTTTTAAGTAGTCATCAAAATAATATAGGTCTCCTACTGAAGAATTTCCCGCTCCATCTTTATCAAAATAAATTTGAACTCTATCGTAATTTGTTGCGGTAATAGCTCCGTAATTAAAGACCAATTCTACCCATTTATTGGTTTCTGTAACTTCTATTTTTTGCTCCTGTCCCTGTCCCCAATCAGGATAATTTTGAGCTTTAATAGAAACTGCGACAGGCTTATTTACCCATACTTTTACTTTAATGAAAGGTGTTTCAGAAAAATCAAATGGAACTAATGGAGTTGCTCCATTTACTAAGGAATTCTCTAAACCAGCATCATTAGCATTATAGGTATATTGAGCTACATTATCTGAAACATTAATTCCAGTCTTGTCAGGATTATCAATTTTTGCAAAACCAACACCACCCCAAGATTCAAACCCAACATCTTCATTGGTAGTATCAAAATCGAATAAAACTTCGTTAATATCGCCTGTCACTGCTGCTTTTGTTTCAAAGCTTGCAGAAACTTCAGTTACAGCAACACCAGTTGAATATTCTATAGAATTATCTACGACACCATACCAATAGGTTGCAGAATTCTCTAAATCATTTATTGGGTCTATTATAATTTTATTTTTATCACCATTAATCGATGCCGTAAAGGCAACATCCGCACCATTTGAATCGCCTACTTTTAAGGCAACTTTAGCCGTTAAATCTGTAATCTCAGAATCGTCTAAATTTCTAAACGTACCATTAGAAGTAATTTCTAAATTTGTTGCAATAGAAACATCTGTTACACTATTTGCAGGGTTGTATTGCTGTGCAGGACTTGCATATAAAGCTGGTCCTGTAATTTCATCAAAGAAATAGATATCTCCTTGTGATGTATTTGCACCACCAATTTTAATAACAATATTGTTCATATAAATATTAGATGATGCACTGCTAAAATCGAAAGTTAACTCTGTCCATTTGTTTACATCAGCAGCTCCAATAAATGCAGCAACTTCAATATTATTTCCCCAGTCAGGATCATTCTCTAAATGAAAAATAACATCAATTTCTTCGGTAGAAAATACCTTCATTTTAAAAACTGAATTAGATTCTAAATTAAAAGGTGATGCAAATACCGTTTTTGCATCTATAACTCCAATTCCAATCTCATTATCATCACCAGCTGTAAACTGACCTACAAAAGAAGATCCGTTTAAAGCATCTGGTGCTGGGTTCGTTATTTTAGTAAAAGTGGAAGAAGTATTCCAGCTGTTAAAAACAATGTTTTCGTTGTTTGTGTCAAAATCAACATGAGTGACTTCTTGAGCGTTTATAGCACTAAAAGTTACTAATAAAAGTAAGAGTAATTTTTGTTTCATAATAAATGATTAATTAAGTTAAAATAACATAGAAACTAGTCAATTATAAGGTTGTTTGATTTGTAACAAATTCTTAATTTTATATAAAAATTGCAGTACTAGAAAAAACAATTATAATTTTAGTTGATAACAAATTTGAAGTAAAATTCCTTATTTAACAATTTTTTAACCTCTACAAAAGTTAATAAAAGTAAAAATACACCTCTACAAAACCTTTGTTAAAAAATATAAGTAATTGATTATTAGAGATAAAATTTTTATTTAAATTTTTTGAATGTAGTTTACAAGATTTACATCTTTACCTAAATTAAATTTTTTACGAAGTCTATAACGACTTTGTTCTATACTTCTAATTGCTACATTCATTAAAGAAGCAATTTCTTTTGAAGAAAGATTTAGTTTTAAATAAGCACATAACTTAATTTCATTGGAAGATAAATCTGGATGTGCTTCTCTTAAATTTTGAAAAAATTGAGAATGAGAATTACGAAAGTGAAGCTGAAAGGATAACCAATCTTCTTTATCTATTAATTGATTATTAATTTTTTTAATTACTTTTTTTAAGGAG
Source organism: Polaribacter sp. Hel1_33_78 (assembly GCF_900106075.1). Classification (NCBI taxonomy): domain Bacteria; kingdom Pseudomonadati; phylum Bacteroidota; class Flavobacteriia; order Flavobacteriales; family Flavobacteriaceae; genus Polaribacter; species Polaribacter sp. Hel1_33_78. The sequence goes on along the minus strand of NZ_LT629794.1, from coordinate 535,821 downwards.
TAATGTAATGCGCTATTTACTATCTCTTTGTCAATTTTTTTAAGATCATTTATCAAATCGGTTAGCAATTCATTTTTCTTAATGTTATTTAAGGTAGAAGAGGCTAATGCTGAGTTTTTCTTTTTGATTTCAAGATTTAAATTCTCTTCTTTTAAAATAAATAGCTCCTTATCTGCTGCCATTTTTTGTAATTCAAACCTTTCTTTTTGGCGCACTCTTTTTTGTTTTTCTAACTGTTTTAATCGAATTACATATTTTTCATTTTTCTTTTTTAAATAAGTTCTATACCCAATAAAAAAAAGCAGGAAGGATACTAAATAAATTGTTTTTGCCGTATTATTTATATACCAAGGATATTCCATGTAAAATGGAATTTCTACCATCTTAAACTCACTATCTACCTCTCTTTTTGTTCTTAATTCTAAAACATAACTTCCAGAGGTTAACCCTGGAAATTTAATTTCGGGTTCAAAAACCCAAGATGACCATTCATTATCTAAACCATTTAACCTGTATTGATACTGTCTAGAATTACTTAAAGGAACATTTGGTAAAGCAACTTTAATTTTTAAGAAATTATTATTATGTGGAACTTTTAATTCATTGTTAATATCAATTGGAGCATTTATAGTATCCGTTGAACTTATAAATTCCATTAATTTAACGGTAGGTGCATTTTTTAAAGAAGCTCCTGTTTTAGCACTAATACTATGAAAAACGATACCATTATCTATACCAATAGCATAATTAGCATTGTTAATTTTCTCAACTTTATTAAAGTCTTTTAAGTGTTTGTCCCAAACGGTAAAAAAAGGTTCTTGGTATTTCTGAAAATCGTTTCCATCTCTTAAAATATAGCCTAAAAAATTAGCTGTAGCATACCAGAACACGTTTTCATTTTGGTACACATAATTTATATTTTTTAAGCCTTTAAATATTTCTGAAGGATATTTTGCTTTTGAAAACGAATTATCTATGGCATCATAATAAAAGAACCCTTTTGGATTGTAAAAAACTAAGTTTCCATCAATCTTACAAATGTATGCGTATGCTTCGATGTTTGAATTTTCTACTCCATAAAACTCTACCTCGTTAATTGTTAATCCATTTTGAGACAATCTTAATCTATAATATCCTTTTGAAGGATGTGCAACCCAAATTTGCCCATATTGGTCAAACTCTATAAACCGTGATGATTCTCCAAAATCATCAAACTTCTTTAGAAATTTCCATTGCTTATTTTTTTTCTGAAAAACAGCTATTCCAGAATAAAAACCTACATACAATAGGTTATTAATCTTTGGGTGTGTTTTAAAAACCCATCCTCCACCTTCAACATGAATCGTTTTCAGAGAATTATTTTCTAACAAGGAAATTCCTTTGTTACTGCCCACTAAAATCTGGTTATCAATTTTATCAATTTCCCAAATTTGCTCTGCACTTTGATCAATTAACTTTGGTTCTGAATTCGCTTTGTTGATGTTTTTATAGAATAATCCTTGGTTGGTGCCTAAATACAATATTGAATCATTTAAAAAACTTGTATAGACCGTTCCAAAATTACTTTTTGTATCTAATAAATATTTTGTCTCACTCTTTACTTCAGCATAGCTAATACCAGATTCTGTAGCCAACCAAATGTTATTGTTGTTATCTTTAAATACATTACGAATAGCATTGTTCTCGATTCCATTGTTTTTATTAAAATGAGCTACTTTCTTGCCATCCTTAGAAATAATATAAAACCCATTTCTTAAAGTTCCTACAATAAAATTACCTTCCGTATATTTTTTAACATCGGTAATGATATAATTTTCAACTTCCTTGTTAATCTTCCATTCTTTTTTTCGCAGAATTCCGTCTTTAGCATGCCAAAAGCCATTATTTTTTGTGGCTATTAGCAATCCTTTTTTATCCTCTTCAAATACCTCAATAATGTCTAAAGAAGTATCTTCAGTACCTTTAATTATTCTTTGTTCTGAGTTTATTATTTCAAATAAGCCAATAGAAACATCTTGAACAAATGCTCTGTTATTTGAAGAGAAAAGAGCACTAAACCCTTTAGTTGCAGTTATTATATTTATTTTTTTAGTAAGAGGATTGTAACTATGTATTTGCTGAAAAGATTGAAATAAAATCTTTCCATCTACCGCCACTATATTTGAAAAAACAGGCAATAAAGGTGCCGTTTTACTTGGATGTTTAAAAAATAAACTTGAATAGTCTAGAATACCTTTCTTATTTTTAGACCAGTATCCAAAACCACCATGACCAGAAGTGTAAATGTGCTGATCGTCTGCATATAAAACTGATCGAAGATCTGTTTCTTCTTTTAAAGAATAATTCACCCATCTAAAACCATCAAATTCTAATAAAGATCCTGAGGTAGCAAAATACATTTCTCCATTCTTATTTTGAGAAATATCAAAAGTTCTTAAATCTATTTTAACCTGTTTTTTTGAAAAATTTTTAATAAAAGGATTTCCAAATTGGTCGTTTATTTGACTATGGGTATTCTTAAAAAAAAACAAAAACAATATAGAAAGCAAAAATAATTTTGTTCTTTTAAAGTGTTTAAATAAAATGTTGTTTTCCAAGCCCCTTACTTTTCTTACCAATTATTAAAATTATAATTAAAGTAAATTTACATCAAAAATATTATTTATTTTTTTAGGCATCAACTCTTTAGATAATAAAAACTTAAATTATAAAAAATAGCGCCACCACAAATATCAAATCTTTTTAAATTTCATGCAGATGTTTTAAGATTGGCTGCGTTTCTTTAATCAATAACTTTTAAGGGTAAAACCAAAAGACAACATACTATCTTCTTGTTTTTGATTTTCTATAACAATACTCTCGCATGAATGCAGATAGTTTATTTTAAAGTTTAAAAACTTCCAGAGTGGCAGTTCTAATCCAATATCCGCTTGCCAACGAAAATTATTACTATGACCTAGAGAAGGCTGAAAATAAAGTTCATGATTTACAATTACTTTTTTCTCGAACAGTTTATAGGCACCATTTACCCAAAAAGTACTCCGAAATGTATTAATAGATTGCCTTCCATTATACTCAGAAAGGTTAAATTTAGTTTTGGCAAATTTTGTCTGTTCATATTCACTAGAAATCGAAAATTTAAGCCAATGCTCTTTATGATTCAAGATTTGGTAGGTAACTCCTGCGCCCACCAAAGATCGCAATTCAATTTCTCTTCGAAAATTGGTACTTATAAAACCCAATACCAACGGATATATTTTTCGATCTGGATTAAAATATAAAAAATTAAGACTTAAAATATCTTCATCTGCCTTGTCCTTTCCAAACTCCTGATAAACGTAAGAATTTTTGGTTTTGAAAACCCATTTCTCATGAAGTTTTAAACTCAAATCTGATTTTGCTCTAAAAATTAAGGTTTCCACATTTCCTCCTTGCCAAAAACCGGTTAAAGAAAGATTTACCTTTACCTTTAACGTATCACTTTCGTTGATCTGGGCAGAAAGAAAGATGGGGAAAAACAAAAAATAAAATAAAACTTTTTTCATTCTAATTCGCAATTAAATTACTCTTTTTAATATGCTCGAAAGATACTTATTTATGAATTAAGAACAAAGAATTTAAAGATTCTCAAATCAATGAGCCTGCAAAAATCGATGCTTCTGATCAATAGAATAGGGCAATAATATCAGTTACAGTATGTTTCCGAAAAAATGACCAACTACAATTTAACAAAATACGAAGTAACACTTTAAAAAAATCTATTTGATGTATCTTGCTGGCCTATCTAAAGGTGAAAATTATGGAAGATACTAAGATGCTCAATTATGTTAAAGATGTATTAGAAAATATGCCAACTGATTGGCTGAATCTAACAACACATCGACTAGATATTTATGATGAAAATTTGGCTAAAACTGAATTCTTAGAACAGTTTGAAACCTTATGTAACACCAATAATTCTGATGTCACTGCGCTCCATGAATTGCAAACTGCTTATGACTATATTCGATTAGGACATCCATTATCTTGTATACTCGAGTGGGCAATTGCTCACTTAAATAATATAAAACCAGAAAATGTAATTAGTTTTTCTTCAAAGACAATTCCTATTCTAGCCATTCTAAGAAAAAACTTATTAGATCATAAAAATACCCAAATTGTCTATACAGGTGAATTACCAACTTTTTTTGATGCTGAATTATTAAGGAATATTTATGGGTATCAATTTAAACTAAAACATATTAAAAAAGTCGCAGATATTTCTGAGTTTAATGGCAGCACCATTTTTGTTTCACAAGAAACTACAATTAATGCGAATGACCTCAACTCAAATATTGACTTTTTTATCAACATATATGAGCACCTTGGAAGTGTTTTACTAGTAAACGGTGAACAAAATGAACGTTATATTTCAGAAATTCAGCATGTAAGAAGAAGAGAAACGATTGCCATGACGCCAGCCAATTCTCTTACTGCATTGCAGTCTTTAGTTAACAAATCTCCTTTTAATATTCCAACAAACGATCTAGAGACCAACAAAAAAATTGTTTTAGATACAATTACAAGCATTACTGGTGCTGATACAAAACCATTAGTGGGTTCTAGTGGCCTCTCCATACAATATGCTATTATGATGGGGCTTATTGATGATGCCCAAGAAAATCATCCCGGAAAGGCTATTAAATTTATTGTTCCGCCAAATTGTTATGGAGGTACAAATGACCAGGCAAGACGCGTTGCTGCTTGTATTGAGAATGTTGAAGTGGTAGATTTACCAGTTGATGGCGACAATGATATGGTGCAAAGTATTGATACCATTTTGGCTAAAATTGCTATCGAAGATGCTGTTCCTTATATTATTGCAGAAATTCCTACAAACCCAAGAGTTGAGGTACCAAACCTGATACAATTAAAAGAAGTTTTAGGTAAAGAACGAACAACTAAAACTGGTAAAATTGCAATGGATCCTGTTTTTATTTTAGATCAAACATTTTGTCCGAATGTTCACTTTTTAGGTGAAGGTGAACTACTCTCAACCGTTAGTGCTATTTCGTATGCTAGTGGGTCTAAATTTCCAAGTGGCGGGCAGTGCACTGCTGGCTATTGTGTGGGAAATAAAAAAACAGGATCTATGATGAATAAAATAGCCAACCATCTAACACTTTGTGACAACGAGGCTACCGAACTACAATATAAAATCCTGGCAAAACAATTGCCTTCTATGAACCAACGCATAAAAGATGCCTATATAAATACACGAGACTTTGTAAACTTTATTAAGGATAATTTGCCAACTGCAAAAATAAATTTTGTGTCTGAAGAGTTAGCTGCAGAGGGCTTTACCCCATCTGTATTTTCATTAGATCTGCCTACTAAAGGAACTACAGATGAAGAAAGAGAAGTCTACAAAAGAGCATTAAATCTTACTTTAATCAATTTAATGATTACAGAAATACCCAACGAAAGTAAGTTCTGTGTGAGTTATGGACAGTTAAAAGGGTGTTATTGGACCATACCTGCTACCTCTACGCAAGGCACCACCAAAGAAGGCGACAAAGATTATATTGTCCGTGCATCTCTATCTCCCAGCATAAATCTTGAACTCCATAAAAAAGTCTTTTTAGATTTTGTGGCAAACATTTAATTTTAAAGAGCTATTAATAAAAACACGAAACTTATTTATACTATCTAGTAAATATATTCGCGCCAATACACCCCTTAAACTGACACAACCTTTTTAAAGTTGTGTTGGTTTTTATGTATTGGAATAAACACTTCCAAATAGAGATATACTTTATTAAAAATTAAAACTTTACACTGACACAGGTCATTTTTATATAAGCACCTTCTTGCTACTTTAGCCGTATGAATATTGTTTAACTTAATACCATAAAACTATGTCACTCGTAAAATTTAAAAGAAAACCTTGGGGAAATTTAATTACATCAGACTTTTTTGATACTGACGATTTTTTTGAAAACCGTTTATGGAAAAAGAAAATGGATGAGCCCGCTTTGAATGTTAAGGAAACGGATGAAGCCTTTGAAGTTGAACTGGCAGCGCCAGGCTTCGCAAAGAAAGACTTTGAAGTTACTATTGATGATGACTGCTTAAATATTTCAGCAGAAAAATCAGATTCAAAAGAAGAAAAAGAAGAAAACTATACTCGTAAAGAGTTTAGCTATAATTCTTTTGAAAAAAGATTGCAATTGCCAGATTCTGTAATAGATGAAGGTATAAAAGCAAGGTATAAAGATGGTATCCTTAGCTTCAAACTTACTAAAAAAGAAGAAGCCAAAGCGCATGAACCAAAATTAATTGAAGTTATGTAGCGGCAAACTTCCGCAGTATTTCAACTACAACAACCCTCTTACCCTTATTTTTAAATTCAAAAGATAGGGTAAGAGGGTTGTTGATTTGCACATCTTTAAACAAACTACGATGCCAGAAATAATTGCACATCCTTTTGCTTTAGACCTAAAAACCCTCGTAAAAAGGCTAAACAGCTCTATTGACAAGGGTTTAATACAAGAGAATGCGGGGTTTCTTATAAATGAATTTGGAAAAAATGATATTACTGTCTCGAATAAAAAACCAACTTGGCACATTCTACTTGATCAATTTATTGATCCAATTATTTTAATTTTATCACTTGCTGCTCTTTTTACTTTTTTATTTACAGACGATTGGCCAGAGTGTATTGCGATACTCGCGGTTATCTTCATTACCATTATCATAGGTTTTGTAATGGAGTTAAAAGGAATACGCTCTCTAGAAGCACTTCAAAAAATGGCTTCCACAGATTGTAATGTGCTGCGCGATGGAAAAATAAAAACCATAAAATCTACATTCCTAGTCCCGGGAGATATCATTTTAATAGAAAAAGGTGATGTTATCACAGCAGATGCTCGATTAATCACAAGCGATAATTTATTAATAAAAGAAGCATCCCTAACAGGAGAAAGCAATGCTATTCAGAAAGAAGTAAGGCGCTTACCCGAAAACACCATACTACCCGAAAGAACTAATATGCTGTTTAAAGGAACTTCAGTAGTTCAAGGAAGTGCCAAAGCAATTGTTGTGCATACTGGATTCGAAACGCAGCTCGGTAAAATTCAAAAAATGGGGCTTGACATTGATGAGCAACGCACACCTTTAGAAAAAAAATTAAACGCCTTAAGCAAATGGCTTATTTGGCTCACATTAATTTTTGCAATTCTTATCATTCTTACAGGATACCTTAGAGGTATAGCGCTGCTTATCATTCTTAAAACAGCTATAGCATTGGCTGTTGCGGCGATACCAGAAGGACTGCCAATAGTTGCAACAATTGCCTTGGCTAGAGGGATGCTAAAATTATCAAAAAAACAGGTAATTATTAAAAAGATGGAGGCTGTAGAAACGCTGGGTGCAACAAATATTATTTGTACAGACAAAACAGGAACCCTCACCGAAGATAAAATGCAAGTGCATACACTCGCCTTTGAAGGAGAAACCATAGCGGCTGTTCACAACAAAAACAATCTATACTTTGATAATTTACGAGATCAATATGCATTCAATAAAATGATGATGGTAAGTATCTTATGTAACAATGTACGCTTAGATTCAGAGCAAATTCGGGGAGATAGTGTTGAAGTAGCACTTATTCAGTTTGCTGAAAAATTAAAATTTGATATAAAATCCATTAAAGAAAAGTTTCCTGAGGCCATGGAGATTCCTTTTGATGCCCAAAGAAAATTGATGGTTACGCTGAATAAAAATGGCAACAAACATTTTAATGTCTTTGTTAAAGGAGCCTTTGAAAGCATACTACCATATTGTGACAAAATCTTAATTGGAAATGAACAAAAGAAATTTGAAGATAAAGAGGCTTGGTTTCATAGTGTTGATAAATTAGCCTCGCAGGGTCTAAGGGTTTTGGCGTTTGCATATAAAGACCTTGCCATAAAACCAAAAAAAGAAGCGTTGTTATCTAAACTCACCTTTATAGGAATTATTGGGTTTTTAGATGCCGCTAGAGATGATATAAAGGCTACAATACAAGTTTATAAGAATGCCGGAATTAAAGTTGTTATGATGACTGGAGATCATGCAGGTACCGCAAGAAAAATAGCTGAAGATGTAGGTTTATTTACTAATCACTTTGAAACTATCGGAGTTATTCACGGACGAGACTTAAAATTTGAAGAAGGATTTGATGCTGATATGAAAGAAAAAGTATTAAATGCTGCTGTTTTTGCCAGAGTATCACCAGAACAAAAATTGAAATTAGTACAATTTTATCAGGAAAACGCGAATACGGTAAGTATGTTTGGAGACGGTATAAATGATATACCTGCGTTACGAAAAGCAGATATTGGCATTGCCATGGGTATTAGAGGAACACAAGCTGCCAGAGAAGCCGCAGATATCATTTTAAAAAATGATAAGTTCACCGCTATGGAATTAGCCATAAAGCAAGGGCGCGCCATTTTTGATCATATTCGTCAATTTGTAGTTTACCTATTATCTTGTAATCTTGCAGAGGTAGTGTCCGTGGGTATTGCGGCATTACTTGCTTTACCAGCACCTTTACTGCCATTACAAATTTTATTTTTGAATCTTGTTACAGATATATTTCCTGCATTAGCATTGGGCATGGGCAAAGGAGAAGTTGATATTATGAAACGTGCGCCTAGAAAACCTAATGAGCCTATTATGACACCTCAGCTTTGGTCTTCCACTATTGTTTACGGATTATGTATTACCGCGGCTGTAGTAGGAATTACAGCCTATGCGCATTTTACATTACAATTATCACCCATTAAAATAAACAATATGGCCTTTTACACCTTGGTACTGGCTCAATTGTTTAATGTATTAAACATGGCTAAAAACAAAGTAACCTTCTTTAATAATGAAGTTATTAAAAACCCTTGGGTATGGGGTTCTATTGCAATATCATTAGTTATTACCGCAGGTGCATATCGCATTCCGGCGATTGCCGAGGCTCTTTTCCTTACTAGTTTATCTTGGGATCAATTGGGATGGGTATTGGTCTTTGCATTTGGGTCGTTAGCTTTAGCACAAATAATTAAAAGAAATGGTGGCACTTTTTAACGTTTTACTTAGCTAATTAACTTCTATTAAAAATAGAAATTAAGGGTTTTAAAGTCAACACCTTAAAACCCTTAATTTATTAAATATTGTTTTTAAACAGCCTTCTATAATCGTTTTGTATAAATTATTAAACTGCTACAAGAAATTACCTTTTTCATCTGATTTTACTCTAATTGTCTTTTCACCATTTGTTAATTTTAATTTATATATTTTCTTGGCATCCCATTTCTTTTGGTTAAAATTTACCGTATAAATATCTTTTTCTACTTTCCATCGAGGAAATCTTTTTACTAAAGCTCTACTCACTGAAATAGGTAATTTTACATTTTTATAACGCTCAATGGTTTTAAGTATATTTCCGTCTTTGTCATAGACAGCTACCGCATAACCTTCAGGGATGTAAAAAGACACATTATAGCCATCATATTCATCGCTGTAATACTCTTGCTTTGTAACATCAAAATTTGAAACTTCAACTTCTAGTTTCTTTACATTGGCATCAGAATCTTCGTCTACAACTGCAAAAAGATATTTGTATTTAACAGGATGAATAATGACTTCGTCTAGTTCGATTATTTGAGAAAATATGGGTACTGTTAATCCAAAAAGGAAAAAAATAAGGAATAAATTTTTCATAATATGATTGTTAAGAATTAATAATACTCAAAATTAACCAGCAGCTGAAACATATAAAATGATCTGTATCATCTTACTTAATTCAATCATAATAGCCTTGGATTACTAGCTTACAAATTGCAATTAAATTTCTCGCTAATTTCTTCAATAATAGAATTTATTCGTTTGTCTTATCTAGCAAATTCATGCTGATAAACCAACTATGTTAACAAATGCACTAACCCCTTTTCTAGTGGAGCGCAATTAAAAATCAATTGTATTTCTAGTGAAATAAAAAATATAAGAACTACATCATCTCTATTTGATATTTGTTGAATTTTAAGACTCCTTTGCATGAGTCAAATCATTTGTTTTTAACCGAAGTTTTTATGAGAAATATCATTTTTAAAGCTAGCTCACCTTTGTATTTTTGGAAATGTATATCTATGAAGTTAAATCATATTCGTTTTTCTTTCTATTTAATACTACTAATTGCATTGAAAGCTAAATACAAGTATGAACAAACATCAAAAACATACAGCACTACTTCAACAAATTTTTGACGCTTCCTCTCAAGCGATACTTGTAATCGATAAATACAAAACTATTATACAAGTAAATAAAGTGGCTTGCGATTTTTTCGCTTTTGAAAAAGCAGCATTAATTGGCCTAAAATTAGATGCTTTATTTCCTGCTATAAATTATAAAGAAGGAAATTATAAGGGTATTTGGATTCATAAAAAAAATGGCTTAAAAGCTTTAGTTGACCTTCGGGTGCAAACTATACATGATAATGATATTGCTGAAGCTGCTTTTTATATTACAAACATTGCAGATAATTTGATATTTCAATCGACTCATAAAATAAACCGAAACAATTTATTGAATATAGAAAGTGATGGTAATATAGGCACTTGGCACTGGATTTTTGATACAGATGAGCAACACTGGTCTGATGAGTTATACAAAATTTGCGGACTATCTCCTGGAGATAATAACCTAAACGCTCGAACAGCAGTATTATTTCTTCACCCAGATGATAGGGAACTCGCCAGAAAAACTATGAACTATGCTATTGAAAATAAAACACCTTACCTCTATGAAAACAGAATTTTAAGGCCAGATGGCACCATAAGATTCATAAGAGCGAAAGGCAAAATGGAATTTGATAGTGCAAGTAAACCCATACAAATTTCTGGAACAGTAAAAGATATTACCGAAATTAAGAAAGCTGAGATTACTATAAAAAAGGAGAAGAATTTACTCTTTAATTATATGGATACTGCATCTTCAATTTTTTTAGTTATCAATGCAAATCATAAAATTGAATTTGCTAATCGGAAAGCGCGTGAAGTGTTAAAAGTTTTAGATTCAGAAATCATTGGTAAAGACTGGTTTAATAGTTTTATACCAAAACACAACAGAAAGCAATTATCAACATTATTTGACCAAGTAATAAAGGGCGAAACTGTGCCTCCAGACACCTATGAAAATATAATCTTGGTTGAAAATGAAGAAAGGCTCATTCAATGGCGAAACGGAATTTTAAGGGATGCTAACAAAAATATTATAAGTATTGTTAGTTCCGGAATAGATATTACGGAGCAAACTTACAATCAAAAAAAATTAAAAGAACAAATTGATAAGAATGCTGCCTTACTCCGTGCTATTCCAGATATGATATTTGTTCAGGATAATGAGGGAACATTTTTAGATTTCCACGCACCAGATCCTACAAAGCTATTAACTTCTAAAAATAAAGTTATTGGAAATAACATGAAAGAAATTCTCCCAGCAAAGGTGCATAAACTCTTTCATCAAGCGCAATTGCGCGTTCTAAAAAATAAGCAAGTAGAAATGGTTGAATACACAATTGAAGAGCTTGAGAGGACAATCTTTTATGAAGCGCGCATAGTGCCCATGAATGCAAAAAAACTGCTTACCATAATAAGAGATGTTACCGTAGAAAAAAAAAATGAAAAAGAACTGGAAGAGAGTAAGCGAAAACTAAAAATTTACTCCGAAATATTAGAGAAAAAAGTACAAAAGAGTTCAAAAGAGATAAAGGTTGCCAAAGAACAACTTGTTACTTCAAATTTAAACCTAAAAGATCAGATACAAGAAACACAAGTAGCTGAAAAAATTGCACTTGTTAGTAAATCCTTATCTACAGCTATTGCCAAGAACTTTCCTAATGGATTTATTATCGTATTTAGTATAAACTCGGAAATACTACTGAAAGAAGGGGAAGCTATATCTCAATTAAAATTAAATAAATTCATTTCTGAAGGTATGTTTGTCGATGACGTTAGTATCGTTTCCGAAAAACAAAAGAAAAAGATTAAAGTCCAAATCAGAGAGACCATAAATGGTAAACACCTTCGCTTCGAAATAAAATACAAAAAAAAACATTTCTCTGTGAATACAAAGCCTTTATTGGATGAAAATGATACTATTTCAAGCGCGTTATTTGTATACAATGATATTACTTTTCAAAAGAAAATTGAACTTAAAGTCCAAAATGCCTTAAAGAAAGAACAACAACTTAATGAGCTGAAATCATGTTTCATTTCCATGGCGTCGCACGAATTTAGAACTCCACTAAGTGCTATAAATACCTCTGCAATTCTTATTGATAAACAAAACGAACCTGGCAAGGAAGAAAAACGCGAAAAATATGTTGGAAAAATCAAGAAAAATGTAAAAAACCTGGTAGTCATTCTAAATGATTTCTTGTCGCTTAGTAAATTGGAAGAAGGAAATATTACAGTCCATGGAGAATTATTTGATTTAATTGACTTTTCTAAAAAACTAATTGAAGAAATAAAAATTACAACAAAAGTCGGTCAAAATATTATTTTCTCATCCCTAGAAAGTAAAGTATTCATTAAACTTGACCCAAAACTAGTTCGCCATATCTTGCTAAATTTGTTGTCTAATTCAATTAAATATTCCCCAGAAGATAGTCAGATTAATTTTAAAATTAAAGAAAATAGCACGCATGTTTCTATAGAAATAAAAGATCAAGGTATTGGCATTCCAAAGGAGGAACAAAAACAATTATTCGAACGTTTTTTTAGAGCTAGAAACACACACAATATTGAAGGTACGGGGATTGGTCTTAATATCGTAAAGCAATATGTAGAACTTATGAATGGCACTATTGATTTTAAGAGCCAGATGAACAACGGCAGTACTTTTAAAGTGAAGTGGCCAAAACCTAATGAAAAATAAACTAATGAAAAAGATACTAATCATAGAAGACAACTTAGATGTTCGCGAGAATACTGCAGATATTTTAGAGTTGGCAAACTACAAAGTTTGCACCGCTGAAAATGGAAAAAAAGGAGTCCAAATAGCTAAGCTAGAAAAACCCGATATTATTATCTGTGATATTATGATGCCAGAACTTAACGGATATGACGTCTTAGAAAACTTACATAAAAACCAACAAACAGCCAGTACTCCTTTTATATTTCTTACCGCAAAAACTGAAAAAATAGATGTTAGAAAAGGAATGAACCTAGGTGCTGATGATTACCTTACCAAACCCTTTGAAGAAAACGAATTGTTAGATGCTATTGCTACTAGACTTAAAAAACATCAGCTTTTAAAAAAAGAATTCTCAAAAGATCTTAAAGGGGTCAATCAATTTTTTGATGAAGTATCATCTTACCAGGGAATGAAGGAGCTTTCCAAGGACCGTAATGTAAGATTATATAAACGAAAAGACTTTATTTTTATGGAAGGTTACCCAGCCCATAAACTTTATTTTGTGCAAAGTGGCGCTATAAAAACCTATAAAACCACGGAATCAGGTAAATGCCTGGTTACAGGTATAAGTGGACCTGGTCAATTTATTGGTCAATTATCATTGATTGCTGATAAAGGTATCTATAGAGATACTGCATCAGTTATAGAAGATGCAGAGATCATTGAAATTCCTAAGACAGATTTTACAACGTTATTATATGGTGATAAGTTAATTTCGAATAAATTTATTACTATGATATCCAACGATCTTATTGAACTTCAAGAAAAATTGGTAAGTATGGCTTTTGCTTCAGTGAAACAACGATTAGCAAAAGTACTATTACAGTTGCATTCTAATGAGCCACATACTAGTCCCGAAACTAAAGGAATCCATATTTCAAGAGAAGATTTAGCGGGTCTTATTGGCACTGCCAACGAGACCGCTATTAGAATGCTTACAGATTTTAAAGATGAAGGATTAGTGATTATTGGTCCACACAGAGAGATCATAATTATAGACAAAAAAAACATAGACGAGATTGCTCAATTTGGGTAAAAAACTACAAGATAGAACTTAGCGGGTCGCAGCCAACTACTAGAGAATCTATACATTGAAAATAGCACTATACTTGGTTGCCAAAATAGACGAGATGGTCGTTAACCAAAAAGTGTTCGTTTTGAGCGAATACTGAACGGAAGTAATTTGAAAATAATTATGATTTATAACCATCAATAAAAGTTTTCCTATTAAGGAAATACTGGCCGTTTATAAATTAAATATCATCAAAATAAACACTTTTTACTAATTACAATCTAATGATTAACGAGCTGAATGGCCTCCTTACTTATTTCAAAAAAACGGTAACTTAAACACATAAAAAAAACTGGAAAAAACATGTTTTTCCAGTTTCTGGATCAGTATAAAAATTAGTTTATTTATACAAGACCCAAATCAAATCAATCCCCCAATTGATAAATTCTTGAAATTATTTCTATTTTATCTTTAGCACTTAATTATAAAAATGAAACTGGAAGCCGAAACTCCCAGTTTCTTATGATGCAACTAGTATTACTTAATCCTGTTCAACGCATTAAAAAGTTTTATTTCTAAAACTCTAAAACAACATATGGTCGTCCTAATGCAATGTCAATCGCGTCATAATGACTTTGCTTACCTTTCGGAAGACAAAAGTCAATTCTTTATAAGGAAATCGAGACACCGAAATATCTCGATTCCCTTGAAGATATCAAATGTAGTTTAAGGCTACTTGCAATCTTGAGTAACTAATGCTAGAAAACTCTGCAACACAAGACTTAAAACACTTTTGGATAACTCCAAGATTTTGAGGATACTGCTATCCCTAAAATCTATATTTTAATATTACCAAAGAACTTATTACTTTAATTATACTGCTAATGTAAAGCAACTTTTAAAGATGAAAAATGACCTAGATCAGTTTTCTAATATTTAGATTAAAAATCTTAAAAAATCTTAAAAAAAAATGAAACTGGAAGCCGAAACTCCCAGTTTCTTATGATGCAACCAGTATTACTTAGTCCTGTTCAACACATTAAAAAGCTTTATTTCTAAAACTCTAAAACAACATATAGTCGTCCTAATGCAATGTCAATCGCGTCATAATGACTTTGCTTACCTTCCAGCAGACAAAAGTCAATTCTTTATAAGGAAATCGAGACACCGAAATATCTCGATTCCCTTGAAGATATCAAATGTAGTTTAAGGCTACTTGCAATCTTGAGTACCTATTGCTAGAAAACTCTGCAACACAAGACTTAAAACACTTTTGGATAACTCCAAGATTTAAAGGATATTGCTATCCCTAAAATCTATATTTTAATATTATCAAAGAACTTATTACTCTAATTATACTACTAATGTAAAGCAACTTTTAAAGATGAAAAATGACCTAGATCAGTTTTCTAATATTTAGATTAAAAATCTTAAAAAATCTTAAAAAAAAAATGAAACTGGAAGCCGAAACTCCCAGTTTCTTATGATGCAACCAGTATTACTTAGTCCTGTTCAACACATTAAAAAGCTTTATTTCTAAAACTCTAAAACAACATATAGTCGTCCTAATGCAATGTCAATCGCGTCATAATGACTTTGCTTACCTTCCAGCAGACAAAAGTCAATTCTTTATAAGGGAATCGAGACACCGAAATATCTCGATTCCCTTGAAGATATCAAATGTAGTTTAAGGCTACTTGCAATCTTGAGTACCTATTGCTAGAAAACTCTGCAACACAAGACTTAAAACACTTTTGGATAACTCCAAGATTCAGAGGATACTGCTATCCCTAGAATCTATATTTTAATACTATCAAAGAACTTAATTTTTTAATTATACTACTAATGTAAAGCAACTTTTAAAGATGGTACATGACATAGATCAGTTTTGTAATATTTAAATTAAAAAACTTATAAAATCTTAAAAAAAATGAAACTGGAAGCCGAAGCTTCCAGTTTCTTATGATGCAACCAGTATTACTTAGTCCTGTTCAACGCATTAAAAAGTTTTATTTCTAAAACTCTAAAACAACATATAGTCGTCCTAATGCAATGTCAATCGCGTCATAATGACTTTGCTTACCTTCCAGCAGACAAAAGTCAATTCTTTATAAGGAAATCGAGACACCGAAATATCTCGATTCCCTTGAAGATATCAAATGTAGTTTAAGGCTACTTGCAATCTTGAGTACCTATTGCTAGAAAACTCTGCAACACAAGACTTAAAACACTTTTGGATAACTCCAAGATTCAGAGGATACTGCTATCCCTAGAATCTATATTTTAATACTATCAAAGAACTTAATTTTTTAATTATACTACTAATGTAAAGCAACTTTTAAAGATGAAAAATGACCTGGGTCAGTTTGAGTATCTTTTTTAAATTATCTCAAAAAAAAGTCTGAAATCACCTTTTTGACTTCCAAATTTTTCCCTGCACGAAAGATCGCTATCCTCTTTCTTTCCTGTTTTCAAGGTCTTGAAGAGAACCTATCAAGCCTTTATAATATTTGACTCATTTACTTGTGGCATTGCATTGCTGTTTGCGCAATATCGATTCCTAAAAGTATTTTTATAAAAAAACTTAATCTACAGATGTTGCTGCTGGTGGTGTTAACAAATTAAAAAACTGATCTAGTTTAGGAAGGATGATAATCTCTGTTCTACGATTAAGTGCTCTTCCTTCAGGAGTTTCATTTGTTGCTTTTGGCACGTATTCTGAGCGTCCACCAGCACTCATTCGTTCGGGTTGTACATTAAAATCAGTTTGCATTAAGCGTACAATAGCCGTTGCTCTTTTAGTACTTAAATCCCAATTATCTTCGATACAGAATGTTTTAATAGGAACTGTATCTGTATGCCCCTCAATCAAAATATCTAACTCATTATGATCATTCACAATACTTGCTATTTTTCCAATAACCTCTTTTGCTGAATCGTTTATACTAAAACTTCCCGATCTAAAAAGCATTTTATCCGAAATAGAAACATAAACAACTCCCTTTTTTATCTCAATATTTATATCCTCGTCATCGAAATAGTCTAAAGATCGTTTCAAATTCATTACCAAAGTCAGATTAAGTGAATCCTTTTTTTGCATAGAGCTCGTTAAATCTTTTATATAGGAGTTCTGTGCACCCAAAGCTTCCAAAGATTTTTTAATACTCTCGGCTCCCGACTTACTTACTACCGAAAGGTCTGAAAGCCTGTCTAAAAGGTTTGTATTTGTACTTTTAAAATACTTTATTTGCTGCTCGAGCGCTTTGGATTTACTCTTTTCATTTGCTAGATTATTTT
The DNA here is from genome assembly GCF_900106075.1 of Polaribacter sp. Hel1_33_78. Classification (NCBI taxonomy): domain Bacteria; kingdom Pseudomonadati; phylum Bacteroidota; class Flavobacteriia; order Flavobacteriales; family Flavobacteriaceae; genus Polaribacter; species Polaribacter sp. Hel1_33_78. Next base: position 518,522 of record NZ_LT629794.1, on the reverse strand, counting down.
CTAATATTAGACGTTCATTAGAAATATTTTTGAGATTAGTTTCGCAAAGTTCTGCGCTGTTTTGAAGTTCTGAGTATTTTTTTTGACTCACACAAGCGGTCAATAAAAACAGCATTGTCACGCTTATTAAGGTTATGGTTTTCATCTTTTTTAACTTTAATTATTTATAATATATTGTTTTAAACAGTTGTGACTTAAAATATTCAATTTCAAACATTAACAGTAACATTACTAAAGCAAAAGGATAATTCATTTTTAATACTGAACTATTATATTATTCCATAAGAGCATAGCGCTATATGAAAATATGATTAAAAATAATTCTTTTTAATGCCTTAGGCACTTCTCCTCTAATATCCTCTATCTCTCCTGGTGAAACATATCGCTTTAACATTAAAAACGTCTTATCAATATAATCTTCAGCAATTTCGTCTAATTCAAAATCAGACATAGCGGTTTTACCATTGAACGATCTGATGAGGTCAATAAAACCCTCGATGTTTTTCACCTTTTCTTTCTTCATTTTACTAGACCACCCGTTCACATAAACAGCCTTTAAAAACATAGGAAGTTGCGCAATAAACTGCAATGACTCTTCGGTAGAAATAATATAACGTAAACCATGTAAAATAGACATCAACACACGACCTGCTCTTTCTGGGTTCTCTGAAAGACCAAGCTCTTTAGCATATTGTTTAAGAAAAGTATTTCCTTCTGCTGCATATTGATTAAAATTAAGTGCCATAATTATTCATATTTAGATACTATAAAATGTTTGTTTGATTCTTTAAGGATTTGCATTGCTTTTTTATCTAATACTGGATTAAAATTCCTGTAAAACTGACCCACTGCATTAAAATGTTTGGGAACTTCTATGCAAACAACCTCATCTATAAAAGGTGAATTATAAAGTCTATTAATAGCCGAAGATGACCCAACGGGAAACGCCACCACAATCTTTGAAGGTTCTTCTTCCTTTATTAATGATACCGTTGCCAGTATTGTACTTCCAGTCGCAACCCCATCATCAACAACAATAACAATTTTATCTTTAAGAATCTTAGGGGCAAAATTTTTATAATATTGATCCTGTCGTTGTCGTAATATTTTCCGAATACGTCGTGTTTCTTCTTCTATATATCTATGTGTTGCTTCCGCCGAGTCTGCTACATATTTACCCTGAAGACTTACCGCCCCAATGGCAAACTCTTTATTAAGTGGATGACCAATTTTCTTTGTTAAAACAATATCTAAAGGAGCGTTAAGCGCTTCTGCAACTATTGCTCCTAAAGGAAGTCCTCCTCTTGGGATAGCCAAGACAACAACATTCTTGTTTTTGTAGCCAATTAATTTTTTAGCTAATTGTATTCCTGCATCTTTTCTATCCTTAAACATAATTTATAATCTTGAATCTCATTTAAAATGAGAAATAAATTCATGTTAAAGAAACGTATAGTTCTATTAAATTCAAATGATGTAGGTCATCAAACCCCTTTTTTGTTTTGTTTAATTATCAAATGGTTTCAACCAAATTAATTTCCTTTTCTGATGTATTCATATTTGCTATCACTTTTATAATTGCATCCGGATTAAAGGAAATACTATCAATACCTGCCTTTATAAGAAAGGTCGAAAACTCTAGAAAGTCACTTGGTGCTTGGCCACACAAACCAATTTTAGTGTTCGTTTTTCTAGCCGATTTTATAGCTCTTTCAATCAACTGTTTTACGGCTTCATTGTTTTCATTAAATAAATCTCCCATTAGTTCTGAATCTCGATCAACACCCAATGTGAGTTGGGTTAAGTCATTAGAACCAATTGAAAAACCATCAAATAATTCTGCAAATTTTTCAGCTAATAAAACATTACTAGGGATCTCCACCATTACATAGATTTCCAGCCCATTCTCTCCACGATTTAATCCATTTTTTTCCATAATAGCAATCACTTTTTCACCTTCTTCAAGGGTTCTACAAAAAGGCACCATTACTTTAATATTGGTAAATCCCATTTCTTCTCGTGCTCGTTTTATGGCTTTACATTCCAAAGCAAACCCTTCTTTATACAAAGGACTATAATATCTAGATGCTCCCCTAAAACCGAGCATTGGGTTTTCCTCTTTAGGTTCAAACTGAACACCACCAATAAGATTTGCATATTCGTTGGTTTTAAAATCACTTAATCGCAAGATGACCTCCTTCGGATAGAAAGCAGCAGCAATGGTGGCGATACCTTGTGAAAGCTTGTCTATAAAATAATCCTCTTTATTTCTGTATGTCCTTGTAATTTTAGCAATCTCCTTTTTAGCCTTTTTATCGTTTAAATTATTAAAATTTATCAAAGCCATTGGATGCACTTTTACTATATGCGTAATCATAAATTCCATACGCAATAGTCCAACCCCATTATTTGGATAGAAAGATAACTGAAATGCATTCTCCGGATCTGCAAGAATCATCTTTGCTTCAGTTGCAGGCAATTGAATGGTAGAGAAATCAATTTCTTCAGCTTCAAATTTGCATTTTCCTTGATAGACGTATCCTATTCTTCCTTGTGCACAGGATATTGAAATTTCTGAGTGATCTTTTATAACTTGTGTTGCATTTCCGCACCCCACAATAGCGGGCACCCCAAGTTCTCTTGAGACAATTGCGGCGTGACTGGTTCTTCCTCCTTTATTTGTAATAATTCCTTTTACCTGTTTTAATAAAGGGTCCCAATCTGGTGTTATGGTATCTGTGACAATAATGGTATTAGAGTCTAATTTTTTGATATCTCTTGGCGATTTTAACAATCGAGCAACGCCAGTACCAATTTTAGTTCCTATCGCATTTCCTTGGCATAAGGTTTCTCCATTCTCTAATAATTTATATGCCGTATATATGCTTTTATTTCTTGTAGAATGCACGGTCTCTGGCCTGGCTTGTGTGATGAATAGTTCATTAGATATTCCATCCTTTGCCCATTCAATATCCATGGGTCTTTTGTAATGTTCTTCTATGATTTTAGCCCATTTTGCCAAGGTGATAATTTCTTTATCTGACAACACGTATTGCTGCTGTTTTAGCTCAAGCGTTGTTATATTTTTGATTCCCAAATCACCTGGAGCGTCTGAATAGATCATGGTTAATTTCTTATCCCCTAATTTCTTCTGAATAATTGGGTTTTTATTTTGATTCAACGTTGGTTTAAAAACGTAGAATTCGTCTGGATTAACAGTTCCTTGTACAATGTTTTCTCCCAATCCCCAGACACCAGATAAAACAATTACATTCTCAAAACCAGACTCTGGTTCTATCGTAAAACCTACTCCCGAGCACCCTTTATCTGAACGAACCATTAACTGCACTCCAACAGAAATTGCAATATTTAGATGTAAAAAACCCTTGTCTTCTCTATACTTTATAGCCCGATTTGTAAATAACGATGCAAAACACTTTTTAATAGCTTCTATTAGCTGTTTTTCTCCATTGACATTTAAAAACGTATCGTGCTGACCTGCAAAACTAGCATTAGGAAGGTCTTCTGCTGTTGCACTACTTCGCACAGCTGTTGCACATAATTTTCCGGCACAAAGCTCATTATACGCTTTCGTTATTTTTGACACAAAACTACTTGACAATTCTCCTGCCAAAATAATATCACGTGCCTGTTTACCGATAGTCTGTAAATTAGAATACTGTGCTCTATCAAGTTTGGTCAATACATCTTCTAATGGAGTTTGAATTTTGTTCTCTTGTAAAAACTCCCAAAAAGCTGCAGAGGTTGTAGCAAAACCATTAGGCACCAATACCCCTTTTGAAGTTAAATTGTTATACATTTCACCTAAAGACGCATTCTTTCCACCTACTAGAGCTAGGTCATTTATGCCGATATCCGCATATTTTATAATATGTGCTGCCATACTGAATTGCTTTAAAGATTAACGAAGTGAATATAGCCGTTTTGCATGCCAATACAAATGACCTTAGTCATCTGACTTTCGATATATATTTGATTTTAAGCGGAGAAAGTAAAATTTCTTTTGAATTTCAAAAAAAGTGACATAGCCAACCTTTAATCTTTCTAGAGTCTTCCATTTTTATCCAATTCAGAAAATTTTGGAAGCTATTTTTTTTGACAAAAACCCATTTATAACTAAGCTTTAGAAAAGTGTTGCAGGATGAAGTCTCATTCATTAAGTACACAAATATGTAAGCTATAATTTTATTTCGATAGAAGATTACCCCCATTTTTGGGATTTCGGCGCAATGAAATCTTGTTTTTTTTTTATCTCGATTAGCTATTCTAAATTTATACCTTAATGTTTTTATTCAGTGCTTTTAGATTTTGCTTAACAAAAATGAATCCTGATTTACAAAAAGCAAATCAGGACTCATTTAGCAATATTCGTAATAAAATTAATTTTAACTTATTATAAAACTACTTCCAACTCATTCTCTACTTCATATACTCCAGGAGCGAAATAAGCAGTTTTTCTTGCTTCATTTTTTTCTGAAATTGAATGCACTTTACCGCGTAACTTTACAGTATGCCCTTCAACATCTACAGTAATATTTTTTGCATCAACATCTGCCATACGCTGAAAAGCTTTTTTAATTTTCTCTTTGATTTCAAATGGTTTTACGGCTTGTTTTATGGCGATTGTATTACTCACTCCGTGCACACCCAATAAATCTTGAACCGATCTCTTAGCTGCCGATTTTTGGTAATCCCATTTCACCTCTCCAGATAAGTAAACCCAGCCGTTTTCAACTTTCACTTTAATTTCATTTTCTGGCACAGAAGAATTCCATTTTAAAGCATCTGCCGTTGCTCTCGCAATTTCCCCATCTGTTTTTTTATAACTGTTTCCATATTTAACCGCTATATCTTCCGCTACTGCTCTTACGCCAGAGACACTTTTAACAGCCTTCTCTGCAGCAAGCTTTTTTGAGTAACTGTCTACCACACCACTTAAGGTCACAACTCCGTTTTTTACGATAACTCCAATTTGAGTTTCATCGATATTTGGTTGCCAAACTAGTTCATCTAGAACATCCTCTTTAATTTCTGAATCTGATTTCATCATTTTTATTTTTAAATATTAATATTAATAACTAAACAAAACTAGCGTACTTTATTATGTTTTAAAATGATACAGGTCAGTTTCATATTTTTTAATTACTGACCCAGGTCATTTTATTTTATCTAATCTATTTGCATCTTTATACATGTAATCCAGCTAAAAATTAGACTCATGACAAATCAGACTTTCTCATATACTAAAGGTCAACAACTTCGCAGCTCTATAAAACAAACACTTCCCAATCTACTTAAATTAAAGCGGGAAGAAAATAAAATAAAATTCAATAAATTACTGCTAGAATTAGTTCCCGATATGGAGAAATATATTGTCAAAAGAATGAGAACTGCAATACAACAAGAGCACTTTCCGAAGAACAAATACAAAGTAGATGATTTTATAGATCAGTTATTTATTGAAATCTATGATCAAATTGAACAATTCTCTAATGAATATGAGTTCTATGTATGGATTTATAAAAAAACCAACGAATTACTAGATGATGCTATTACTGAAGAAACATTTGATGATCTATTTCTAAAAAATATAGATGACTATTCAAAACAAGAATGGGATCAAATGCGAGAAAAATTTACAGCTGAATATGATGGCGATCTTATCATGAAAGAAGACCTCAACGATATATCTTATTATAAAGAGGCATATACACTTAAAGATATATTTATTGAAAATACTGAAGATTATCTTGAAGCAGAAATAGATGAAATCTTGCACGAAGAAGAGGTGGACAAGCACATTCAAATCGTACTTCATAATTTACCATTGCCCATGCAAAATGTTTTTGAGCTCTTTACAAAACAGCATCGTACTCTAGCAGAAATTGCAGAAATAAGAAATATAAGTATTGTAAAAGCGCAGCAACTTTTAAATGATGCTAGAAAATCACTAAAAATCAGCCTATTTAATAGATATACTTTCGATTCAGAAACTCTTTTTATAGATGAATCATAAAATACCTATGGCAATATCTATCCAAAAAATGCAGTTTTTGTGAATTGCTAGACTAGCGTTTTATACTTTGAAATTAAAGTACATTTAAAAGAGCATAGCGCTATAGAGAGCCAACGTTTTTTTTGATTAGGTAAAAATATTTTAAAGAAAAACACTATTGATCATCGATTGTTAAAGGAGTTAATTATTAAAACGCAAACTATGGAATTATTAATATATTCAAAGCAGTATGATGAGTCTGATGCGATTCATAATTTTATGGACTTCTATTACAGTCTGCATATGAAATACTTAGCTAGTGATTTATTAACCAAAGGATTATCTCCTAGCCAAATTACAGATGCTGTAGCAACAGCAATTAAAGTAGCGAATTCTTCAGGTGTTGAAGCGCACAAGCATTTTATGCCAGTTTATAGTGGCATAAAACAAGAAATAATTAAAGATTGTAAGCTCTCAAATTTGGGATACGGATTGGTATTGATCAACGCGAACCCAAACCTCTCTATTGTGGGAGATTTTCAAGTAGATGTTTTAAAACAGTTTCTTCATTTAGATTCTTAATTGAAAAAATCTATTATGGATATAGCACGAATAAGTGTTATATTTTTATGCAAGTGAACTACATTTAAAAATCATCAGCGCAATGCAATCCTCATTTTTATGCGTTTTACTCAAAAAAACTTATGCCTTTCGTTAGACTATTTAAAGAAATCGCCAAAAAACAAAAGGCTTCTTCTAATATGAGAAATATTTAAACTTATTATTAATTTACCTCCTCATTATTGTCTAGCGATCTCAATAGCTTACCGCTTCTTTTATTGTTAACTATTCATACATTTTACGACCTTCCAAATAGCGGCTAGCATGATTGTGAAAAAGTATTGTAATTAGCTCTTAAAATATAAAAACAGTGCTTTAGTCCCTCAATAAATTCATAAATATTGAAAATGATTTTTATTACATATACTTAGACAAAAATCTAAAAAACTCTGTTTTAAGTTCTGCATATATATGTCTTTGACTGTCTAGGCGGTTTCTAAACTCAATGTGATTTTTAGCCAATGAACTATTCAATACTTCTATACCCGTTTTAGTTTGGCCAGCAATACTTATTTCATGTTTTTCAATAGCTTCCAGCAAATCTTCAATAACACCGCCGTGCAAGACAAACTCGTTTTGATAATGTTCTAATTGCGCTAGTACATATTTATCGGTCCAACGCGTTACAAGTTCGCTCAACCTATTGTTGAAGGATTTTAATTCATCTTGCCAAAATGCAAGTTCTCTATTCCATTGTTGATGTTCAAAATGCATATTGCTATTGTATAAAACTTCCTTTTGTAATTCCATAACTCTTTAATTTTAGTTTATAATTTGTTGTTTTTATGAATGTTTCTCGAAAAAGCACAAAACACAAAGACCATTCTTTGAAACTTCCAGATATCTGAATACTTTATGTCTTAGCTAGTACTTTGCTATTATTTACACCCTCTCGTTCTCCTAAAATAAGCTCTAAATCTTGCTTATGCGCTACCTCTTTCGTTAATAGTAATTGCGCCAATTCTTCTAGTTGAACGCTATGCTTTGTCAGTAACTCTTTTGCTCTCTCATATTCTGAAGTTATCAGTTTTATAACCTCTTCATCGATACGTTTCCCTAAATATTCACTATATGGTTTTGTAAGAAATCGCTCATTTTGACCCGTAGAATCATAGAAACTTAAAGGGCCAATCTCTTTATTTAGTCCGTAATACGCCACCATACTATAAGCCTGTTTTGTTACTTTTTCGAGATCGTCAATAGCTCCAGATGATATTTCATTAAAAATGATTTCTTCTGCAGCTCTGCCCCCCAAAGCGGCACAGATTCGATCTGTAAATTGACTTTTTGTTATAATTTGATTTTCTTCTGGAAGATACCAGGCAGCTCCTAAAGATTTTCCTCTTGGAATGATAGAAACTTTAACCAAAGATTCTACATTCTCTAGATACCAACTCACTACAGCATGCCCTGCTTCGTGATGTGCCACAATTTGTTTTTCTTTTGGTGAAATTAGTTTGCCTTTACGTTCTAGACCTCCCACAATTCGGTCTCTAGCCTCAATAAAATCTTCTTGACTAACTTTTTTCTTCGCTTTTCGTGCTGCAATTAGCGCAGCTTCATTGCACATATTGGCTATATCAGCTCCTGAAAAACCAGGACTTAAAGAAGCTAAAAGAGAAATATCTACATCATTCCCTTTCACCACTGGCTTTAAGTGTACTTTAAAAATAGCCTCTCGTTCTTGTTTTGTTGGAAGTTCTAAATAAATATGCCGATCAAAGCGACCTGGTCGTAACAAAGCTTTATCTAATATATCGGCTCTATTTGTTGCGGAAAGTACAATAACCCCTGTGTTTGTGCCAAAACCATCTAGTTCTGTAAGCAATTGATTCAATGTATTCTCTCGCTCATCGTTACTGCTAAATGCATTTGCTTTTCCCCGTGCCCGACCAATAGCATCTATTTCATCAATAAAAATAATGCTAGGTGCTTTCGATTTGGCTTGTTTGAATAGATCACGCACTCTTGATGCTCCAATACCAACAAACATTTCAACAAATTCAGATCCCGATAATGAAAAAAAGGGCACTTGTGCTTCTCCTGCCACCGCCTTTGCTAATAATGTTTTACCTGTTCCAGGAGGGCCAACCAGCATTACCCCTTTAGGTATTTTGGCTCCTAGCTTGGTGTATGTCTCGGGGTTCTTTAAAAAATCGACAATCTCCATGATTTCAATTTTGGCTTCTTCAAGCCCAGCAACATCATCAAAGGTTACCTTGCTTCTTACATCTTTACTTGCTAGTTTTGCTGTAGATTTACCGAAATTCATAATCGTACCAGTACCAAATCTACCTTTACCCTGTCTTCTGAGTAGGAACATCCAGAATAGCACAATCAAAAAGACTGGAAACATCCAAGAAAATATACTGCTAAAATTCGTACGACTTATATATAATATTTCAATACGATTACTTTTCAAAAAACCTTCCTGTGCTTTTTCCAGTTTATGCTCAAAGCTCTCTAAAGATCCAATCTGCATTGCATAATGAGGACCCGATGCAGTGGCCAACTTATTTTTGTTTGCGGCTTGATATTTGGTGTCTACAAGGCGATCTTCTTTTATATAAATTTCAGCAAACTCTTTGTTTACAATGACAATTTTTTCAACATCCTGTGAAACCAACATTTTTGTTTCAAAAGTGAGCCAACTTATTTCTTGTGTTTTAAAAAGTGAATCAAATAAAAAAGGAGAAAAGATTAAAAAAAGAAAAAAAACATACAACCAGTAAGGATTTATCCTCATTGGACGTTTGGTATGCTTCGGTAATTTTCTTTTTTCTTGATTCATTAATTATTAACTGCCTTAAATTGTTCAAGAGCCTCCATTGCCTCGCATCCATATACGAGTGCTGGACCTCCTCCCATACAAATAGCGACTCCAATAGTTTCTAAAATTTCTTCTGATGTTGCACCATTCTCCAAAGCATCGTGCACATGAAAAGCAATACAACCTTCACAGTTTGCAGCGATGGAGATACCCAAGGCAATTAGTTCTTTTGCTTTGGCGGATATTACTCCGCTCGCCATGCTAGCCTTATGAAGTGCGCCAAAACCACTCATGGTTGTTGGTATTTTTCCTCCTAGTTTCTCCATGCGTGTTAAAATATCTTCATATTTTTTGATGTAGTTTTTCATAATACTTTATAGTTTGGTAAAAGAAAGCGTTTGTTATAACTCCAAAATTATTCTAAATACATGGTCTTTAAAATGACTTGGATCATTTCAACTCTATTATTATCACGGTTTCTTTGTAATCTAAATCACAAATTATGAGAAAGTATGTTTTTTTATCAATGATAATTTTGATAACGAGTGCGCCACTTTTAAAAAGCTGTGGTCCAATTATTATATCGCCATTACCGCAATCACTTCCACCAGTATGGTTTTATCCCGGTAGAATAGAAACTGTGCGTTATGTTTATTTTCCAAACTACGTTATCTATTATGATCTATCTGCAAGAAATTACCTGTACCTAGAGAATAATATTTGGAGACGAGTAACCGTGCTTCCTCCTAAATATCAAAGTATTAATTTAAAGAGGAGTAAATTTGTGCGAGTTAAAGGTTTTAGAGAAGATAAAATAAAAACATACCACAGAGAAAACTACCCTAGCAGTCCTAGAGCGAGCAGAACCCCTAAAACAATGGGAAGGAGAAATTAGTTTACTACTTGATTCGGTTACTCAATTTTATGGTGATATAAATGACCTTACTATTTGGTTTATAGGACAAACATGCTAGCTATATTTTAACGATGTCCGTGGGAGTTTCTACTAAGATCGTTGTATCTCCTCTTAAAGCAATGGGTTGTTTCATAATCTCTGGGTTATGTTGTATCATTTTTATCCAGTCGGTTGTCGAGAAATTATGATGTTCAAAATTTGATGTATATTCCGGATGCTCTTGGTTTATAAGATCCACGACCGTCAGATGCAATCTATCCGCAAGTTCTACTATTTGAGTTCCCGTAAGTTTTGTTTTTAAAATATCAATTTCTTGAATTGGCAATCCTTCTGCCTTCGCATATGCCAAAGTTTGTTTTGCTCTCGAAGACTTTGAGCTATAGAACAATGTTATTTGTCTATCTGATGTAGCAATCTCTCCCATAACCTTTAATTTATTACAATATGTCTACAAATGATGTTTCAGTAATTCCTTTAGACTTTCTAGATATTCCTTCATGGCAACCTTATCAACATGCGGATGATTAGAAGTTGCAATAGTCATTGGATTTTCATCTAAAGAACGATAGAGTTCTGGATAATTCGTTTCAATGTCCGTTGTAATTTCTGAAATCTCTTTCAGGATGCTCTGTAAATTTTTCATCTTTCCATTTTTTATTTTATTCATAACGTAAGGCATCTATCGGATTCAGTTTTGCTGCCTTCCGCGCAGGGAAATAACCAAAAGTAACCCCTATAAGTGCAGAAAAACCAAAACCGATTGCTATTGAATAGAAAGCCGTGGGAATATAAAAACTGGTTACTTTATAGATAATTTGATTTCCAACAATACCAAATACAATACCTAATAAACCACCCACCAAACTCAATACAATCGCTTCAATTAAAAATTGTGTCAAAATATCGCTTTCTCTTGCGCCTATTGCCAATCTTGTCCCTATTTCTCGTGTTCGTTCGGTCACAGAGACCAGCATAATATTCATAATACCAATACCTCCAACGATCAGTGAAATACTTGCAACAGCTCCCAATAGGATTGTCAAAATTCCGGTAATATTACCCGTAATTTCCTGAAGTTCGATTTGGGTGGTAATTTCAAAATCATCTTCATCCTCATCCTTAATCTTGTGTGATTCTCGCAACAATTCTGTTGCTTCTATTTCTGCATTGGTAATATGATCTTCGCTCAGCGCACTTGCCAAAATCATATTATAGCCTCTTTGATGACCAAATAATCTATTCTGAATCGTGGTATACGGCGCAACTATGATATCATCCATATCTTGACCCATACCACCCGATCCTTCCTCTTTTAATAAACCCACTACAATAAAGGGTACTTTATTTATTCGAATTTGTCTACCAACAGGATCTTGTCCTGGAAATAATTCTTCTCGTATTGTTTCGCCAATAATGCAATATTTTTTGGCTGTTCTTACATCTTCTTCCGTAAAAAAACTTCCAAGTTCTATCTCTCTGCTTGTAATTGTAAAATAATCATACGAAACTCCATAGACTGTTGTAGACATATATCCATTTGCTCCAATAGCTTGCGCTCCAAGAGCCATCAAAGGAGATAATTGTGGCATCCAAACAGAATTTTTTTGTAACATATCAAAGTCCTTCTTATCTATTCGCCTTCCCATTCTTACGTTGATACCCGCTTTATGCTCTGTCTTGGTTCGTATCATCAATAGATTTGTCCCTAAACCAGATATTTGGTTTTGAACTTGCAATGTTGCGCCCTCTCCTGCAGAAATTGTCATAATTACAGCACCGACACCAATAATAATACCGAGCATGGTCAACAGGCTACGAGTCCGATTCTTATTGATGGACTGAAAAGACACTTTAACTATTTTTAAAAACCTTCTCATTCGTATTCTTTTATGCGGTTATAGGTTTTTCTAATTCCTTGATCGCAAATTCTTTGGTACTTCTATTTTCTATCATTTTATCAGAAATTATTCTTCCATCTCTGAGGTAAATCATCCGTTTTGCAAACTGAGCAATCTCGGGTTCGTGGGTAATCATAACAATGGTCTTTCCTTTATTATTTAGCTGCACAAAAAGATCTGCAATATCAAAACTAGACATACTATCCAAATTTCCTGTGGGTTCATCTGCAAGAATTAGAGCCGGATTATTCACTAAAGCTCTGGCAATAGCTACCCGTTGCTGTTGTCCTCCAGAAAGTTCATTGGTCTTGTGATGCATCCGGTCTGCCAAACCAACTTGTTCCAATGCTTTTTTAGCAAGTTCCTTGGAATTTGAAAATTGCCCTGTTCTATTATAGATTAAAGGCAGTTCTACATTTTCTAAAGCTGTGGTTCTAGACAATAGATTATAACTTTGAAAAATGAAACCTATTTTTTGATTTCGAACATCTGCCAATTGATTTTTGTTTAATTCGTTTACTCGCACACTATCTAAATCATATTCGCCTGAAGTGGGACTATCTAAACAACCAATAATATGTAATAATGTAGATTTCCCAGAGCCAGATGCCCCCATAATAGCCACAAATTCCCCTTCGTTTATAATCATATCTACATCGGTAAGTGCACGCACTTCAATCTCTCCGTTTTTAAAAATACGGCTCAATTTTTTAGTTTCAATGACTTTCTTTAAAGGCATTCCTTTTATTTTTTATACTTAATTCCATTGATTGCTTTACTTTTCTCCAATAAATCTAAACCGTCAAGAAATCTTTTAATTTCTGATTGTAGCCCTGTTTTGATTCCTATTTCTATGAACTTAAAATCCAACTTTCCTTGCTCGTTTTTATAAAAGAATCCATCGATGTTCTTGGGTAAATTTCTCTTAAAATTAGCAGGCGTATACAACTCTTCATTATTAATGGTTTCATTAAATTTTGCCTGCAACGAGTCTGGGAGTATTTCTGCAGCTTTTTGCTCCAAAATTGGTTTAATTTTCTGAAGCATGTCTTCGTTGGGTCTAAATCGCAATGCCGAATTATTGACTAATAGTACATCTTTGGCAGCATTTGTTATAAACTCAAGATTCGCAGTCATTCCTGGCAACAACAAACCTTTTTGGTTATCAACATCTACGACTACTTGATAGTTCACCACATTATTTATCTTTATGGGTTGCAGTCTAATTTGGCTTACCAATCCGTAAAACTTTTTTTCTGGATATGTTTGTACCTCAAAACGAACTCGCATACTATCTTTGATATATCCAATATCACTTTCGTCCATATCTGCCAAAATTTGCATTTTTGAGAGGTCTTCTGCAATCACAAACATGGTAGGTGTTGAAAAGGATGCTGCTACTGTTTGGCCTTCTTCTACACTGCGCTCAATTACAGTGCCCTTAATAGGAGAAGTAATATGGCCATATCCCATACTTACCTTTATATTACTTATTCTGGCTACGGCAGCTTTTTTAGCACTTACTGTTTGGATATAAGCATATTTGGAGGTATTATATTCTTTAGTTGAAATAACCCCTTTTTCATACAACTTTTTATTTCGATCAAATTCATCCTTGGCTTGATATACTTGTGCCTCACTCACACCTAAATTAGCTTCTGCACTATTTAAATTTGTCTTTAATAATTTTAAATCCATTTCTGCAAGAATCTGACCTGCGGTAACTTGGTCATTATAATCTACATAAATTTTTTCTATAGTACCCGATAATTGTGTTCCTATCTCCACGGTATTTATAGCTTCTACAGTACCTGTACTAGATACATCCGCCTCAATATTTCCTTTCTGTAAAGAAGTAAAAGTATAGTCTAACTTCTTAGACTGCAGTTTAGGTTTTACATAAAAATAGCCTATTACCGCAATTACAAGAATCAGAATTATGAACCTTCTATATTTTTTCATTTTATGCCAATTTACAGTCGTAAAATTATGTAATTGTATTGATTCTTCTTATGACATTGATCAGTTTTGGAATGAAAAAAATCGCAGTGAAATAAGCACAAAATGCTCTGTTCTCTGCGATTCGTAAAATTGGATTTACATAGATTATTTAGGCACTACATTTAGCTGTCGCACCAATTCTTCTCCAGCAACTATATGTTCTGTAATGGTAAAGACTTCTTTTCTGTTTTGTCTAAAGTCTTTTAAAAACTGAGTAAATTCATCTTCAAGAGTTTCGTGTTCTGCTCTAAATTGATGTGAATCGTATTTAAAAGGATCCTCTATCAACTCGGCTAAATGATGCAAATGTTTATTTGTTCTTTCTAACAAGGAAGTACATTTTTTATCAACTTTAAGTAAATCAATTTCAATTTTCTGCACCATATCAATATTTTCCTTTTTTGAAATCCATAGAAAATACTTATCGATCAGATGATGTAAAAATCTTAAATCGTCTTTATAAAACGAAAGATCTGATTTCCAATGTTCTGTTAGTATGTATAATTTTTGCCAATCAGCTTCCTGAATATAATTGTCTTTTGGTCTGTTTCTGAAATCATTCATCCTTTGAAATTTTAGGAAGTAAATGTACGAATGCGCTTGAAGGAATAAAATGATCTAGATCATTTTAAATAAATTAAGTGTGATACATATCCCATGAATCCTCAAGCGTTCTTTGCTAAAATTTTAGAGGCAAGTAGGATGCTTTTTATTTCTTGTTTTCATCTGTATATGAGTTTTAGAAGTATGCTTTTATTATCGCATAAAAAGAACAGCCATCCATTTTCCAATATATAATTTAGATACTAGATAGCTGCTCTCTTCAAGGCCTATGCCGTAGCTTCTTCTTTTACATTTCTATTTTGAGCAAATTTTTCGATAAGATCTGGTAATTTTTCAAATACTGCAGCGAGCCCTTGTGATTTACCAGCAGACAAGAACGAAATTTCGTCTCCTTTGCTTACTAAAAAACCTATAGGTTCTATACCTACACCGGCACCAGCGCCCATACCTTCTCCTTTACTTCCTTTGCGCTCTGTACCTTCGCCGCCTCCAGAACCAAATCCCATCCCTACCTTAATAACTGGTACGCACTTAAATTCGCCTAAGTCGAACTGCTGCCCAACAACCGTTTCTGTTTTAGCTTCCGTTTTAATGAAGTCTGTAATTTTTCCTAATAATTCTTCAAAATGTAATTCCATAATTCTAAGTTTTAATAATTAATAAATGATCTAAGTATTCGAATGGGCTTATTTTCTATGTGTACTAATAGCTTAACACGCCCGTCGAAGTTGATATTGAAAGCTCCATACTTATACTTTAGTAAAGCAAAAAGAGGATATAGTTTTGCATTCATTAAACAGTCACCAGTGTCCATGTCTACATAAAAGCTAGTTACCTTAAAAGACTGTACCACCCGAAGTACTTTTGTTAAACCAGGACTCTTTTTCTGTTTGGACTTTAACTTTTGCGGCTTTTTTTTATCATGTTTCTTTTGCCGTAGTGGATAGAAATAAAAATCTTTGAAAAAAACATGTACTTTTATTTGTAATATTTCCGCTTTATCTGCTTCAATACCAATTGTAACCAACCCCTTTAATTTGATATAATAGAGCGCTTTGTCTGTGTCGATACAGATAAGAATAGGCATAAATAATAAAAACCCTATTAGTAGCACAAAGACGGATAATACAAGTATAATAAGCATCTCTTATTTTTAGATAAAGAAACGATGTAAAATATCACAAAACAATGATGCAGATCAGTATGCACCTTATATAACGTATCAAATTATGCTACCCTTTTGAAGAAAAAGAAGTTCTTTCATGATCAAAATCGCATCATTATGCAATAGACATACCTCCATCGATTACTTGGGTGGTTCCTGTTATGTATTTGCTGTCTTCCGAAGCCAAGAAAACCACCAGTTGGGCAATTTCTATAGATTCTGCATAGCGTCCAAAAGGGATGCCTTCCTCAAATCCCTTTTTAACTTCATTGGGTGCTTGTGGCGAAATATCTTTTTCAATATCGCGCATCATACGTGTGTTCACTGGTCCAGGGTGCACAGAATTTACCCGGATATTCCTTGCTGCAAATTCTAATGCGGCAGTTCTCATAATTCCGACAATTCCATGTTTACTTGCAACATAAGCTCCTAATCCACTAAAACCCTTAAGACCCGCCACTGAAGAAGAAATTATGACACTACCACCATCATTCATTTCAGGTATCACGTGCTTACATCCTAACCAAACGCCCTTCAAATTTATTGCAATTACTTGATCAAAAACCTCATCAGGATACGCTGTTATTTGTGAAGATTTCCCCTCTATGCCAGCATTATTAAAAAAAATATCTATTTTCCCAAACTTAGATACTGTTTTAGATACATATGCCGCTGTTTCGGTGGCATTTGAAACATCTGCAACACAATAGGAAACATTGGAATCATCGAGCTCTTTAGTAGCAGCTATGAGCCTGCTTTCAGTTCTTCCTATTAACATCACTTTAGCCCCTTCTTTTAAAAATAATTTTGCGGTAGCTTTTCCAATACCACCAGCACCACCAGTAATAATGGCAACTTTATCTTTCAGTTTTTTCATTTTTTATAATTTTTAAGGTTGCCACAACTTATCCTATTGTTCAATAAAAAGAAATGACCCTCGTCAGTTTGCTCACCTTTATAAATCATTTACAATTATTGCCATCCATTCAACCATTCCTATAAAGTTTATTGTAAAAAAGATCTAAAGCTTCGCTATTCTATGGCGTCTAGATTGACCTAAGTCATTTTATAAGAAACCGATACGTCTTACTTTTGTGGTTCATCAAATCAATGCTCATGAACGTTTATAAAAAAATTGGTATTGCATTGCTCATAATTCTTGGTTTGCTAATCATATTAGGAACTTGGTACAAGTATGAATTCTCAATGAAAGAGGCCAATTCTATGGAAATAAACGACGCTAATCTAGCGCGTAAAATTCTTATCGCTACCCAAGGGAGCGTTTTTAAGGATAAAGTAACACTTAGTCTTATTGAATATTACAAACCTCAATCTGTATTTATAAAAGTGATAGATACTAAATTGCTAGCGGACATACTCCCAAAAGAATTTGATGCCATTATAGTGGTTCACACTTGGGAGTATGGAAAGCCTCCAATAAAAGTAAAGCGGTTTATAAAACAAAATGAAGCAGTGAAAAATAAAATTGTAGTACTGACCACTTCTGGCGAAGGCAGCTTCAAAATGGATGGTGTAGATGCATTGACGGGTGAATCCAATTTAAAAGATGCTGAAGAATATTCTGATAAAATTATTCGCAAAGTAGAAGCCCTGCTAGCGAAGAATCCAAAATTAAAAATATAATTCTTATCAAATAAATTTATAAACTGCTTGAAGATTCATAAAAACTTATCGTTGCCTTTAGAAAAATGAGGAAGTGTTCTTGGAGCAACACAAGAAGTAATCAAACCTACAAGGATATCATAGAAAACGTGACCATAAAGAGCATTTAAATTTCACATTTACTCCTGAAAATATTTTTATTTAGTCCCAATTTCGAAATGAATTTCGATTGTTGCCAAAAGAAATACCCCTTAATTTCTCAAGGAGCTTTTTAGTAGCGGGAACTGTACTCGAACCAGTAACTTTGGGTTATGAGAAACACTATTCAGTTTTCATGATGCATCACTTATTAATTTAACCAAAACAAGCTTCACATTTTCCTTGTATCAATAATTGAGAAACCTCAATTTTCCTATTAGGTATTTTTGGAATTGAAAAACTAACTGCTAAACAATCGACCTTTCCACAATCTAAACATTGAAAATGAGGATGAACATCACTATGTTTATTTGAAGAACAGTTACTACATTTAGCATACCATTTTAATCCATCTTTAGCAAGAAATGAATGTAAAACACCATCATCTTCGAGTTTATCTAAAACGCGATATACTGTTGTTTTATTCATTTTAGAAGTAAGTCGACTCACTAAAGAAATAACCGAAATTGCGTTCGTTTGATTTTTGAATTGACTAAGTAATATCTGAACAGATTTTGTTTTTCTTAAAATACCCATACAACAAATATAACGCAACTATGTTGCATTAACAACTATTATATTTATATTGCAACTCAGTTGTATTAAGAAATTCTAAATGATATTAATAAAACAAAAATCAGATTCTATAGGAGTCGCAGCAAGTGCACTTTGTTTAATACATTGCAGTGCTACTCCATTTATTTTTATAGTACAAAGTTCTTCATTAATGTGTTGTAATGCAACACCTAATTGGTGGAAATCTATAGACTATTTATTTTTAATTATTTCTTTCCTGGCTATTTGTCGCTCCACGCAAACAACTGCTAAAAACTGGATAAAACTGGCCTTCTGGGGAAGTTGGTTTCTATTATTTTTTATTATAATCAATGAAAAAATGTCATTATTCCCTTTGAAGGAATACTTTATATATTTTCCAGCAATAGCATTAATCGTTTTGCATATCTACAATAAAAAATATTGCCGATGTAACACCACTAAATGCTGTACAAATGAATAAACAAGATATTGAAATAATTGGAGATAATCATATTTCATCAAGTGTTGAAACACCAATGCTTTCCAATGCGTTTAA
Source organism: Polaribacter sp. Hel1_33_78 (assembly GCF_900106075.1). Classification (NCBI taxonomy): domain Bacteria; kingdom Pseudomonadati; phylum Bacteroidota; class Flavobacteriia; order Flavobacteriales; family Flavobacteriaceae; genus Polaribacter; species Polaribacter sp. Hel1_33_78. The sequence goes on along the minus strand of NZ_LT629794.1, from coordinate 499,657 downwards.
CACGTCAGATGATGAAAAAATTAAAACTATCCAGCACCATTTTGGAAAAATAATGGAAACACTTGGACTCGATTTATCAGATGATAGTTTGTCTGGTACACCGTATCGTTTTGCAAAAATGTATGTAAAGGAACTGTATTATGGGTTAAACCCCAAAAACAAACCAAAAATGTCTGTGTTTGACAACAAATACGGATATAAAAAAATGCTCGTAGAACAAAATATCACAATAGACTCTTCTTGCGAACATCATTTTTTACCAATAATAGGACATGCGCATATTGCATACATTCCTAAAGAAAAAGTAATAGGCCTTTCAAAAATAAATCGGTTAGTAGATTATTATGCGCATCGTCCACAGGTACAAGAAAGATTATCATTACAAATCCTTAAAGATTTACAAAATATTTTAGAAACAAAAGATGTCATTGTAATGATTTGTGCAAAGCACCTATGTGTATCTTCAAGAGGAATAAAAGATAAAGATAGTTTTACTACCACTATAGAATATGATGGCAGTTTTGAAGAAAAAATATATCGTGAGGAATTTTTAAACATAATTAATAATCAAAAAATATAGAAATACAGCACACATTTTTAAATTTCCTAATATAGATTTAGGGAAAAGAGAAGATTTCCTAATTTTAGGAAAATCTGGGGTAGGAAAAACCACCTTTTTATATCTTTTAGCAGGTTTATTAAAACCAATTAGCGGAAAAATAATAATTAATAAAATTGAATTTAATTCTTTAACCAAAAATAAATTGGATGAATTTAGAGGCCGAAATATTGGACTTGTTTTTCAAAAAAAACATCCGATTAAATCTTTCAATGTAATCGAAAATTTAAAAGCACGTCTTTTTTTAGTAAAAAAAATAGAAATTTTACTAACACAATTAAATATTGCTGAATTAAAAAAAAGTAACATTCATAAATTAAGTGAAGGACAATTACAAAGATTAGGTATTGCTCTATCGGTAATACATAATCCGCAAGTTATTTTAGCTGATAAACCCACTTCAAGTTTAGATGATGAAAATTGTAAAATTGTTATTGAGTTACTAAAACATCAGGCAAAACAGGCCAATGCCAATTTAATCGTCATAACGCATGACCAAAGAATAAAACCTTTCTTTCAAAATTCAATTGCCCTATGAATATTTGGAAGATTAGCATACTCAACCTAAAATCTAAACCAATATCTACTTTTTTAAGCATATTTATTTTATCCTTGAGTATTGCACTTCTTTTAGGAGTTCAACAATTAAAAACCTCTTTCAAAAACCAAATTGACACTAATTTAGGTAAAATAGATTTAGTTATTGGAGCAAAAGGAAGCCCACTGCAATTAGTTTTGGCCTCTGTATTGCATTTAGATAATCCAACAGGAAATATCTCTTATGATGAAGCAAAAAATATAAGCAAAAATTCCTTGGTTAAATTGTCTGTCCCTATTTCTTATGGTGATAATTATAAAGGATATAGAATTATAGGAACAACCAATGAATATACTTCTTTTTATAACGCTGAATTAGAGAATGGTCGCAAGGTTAAAAAAGTTATGGAAGTAGTTTTAGGCAATACTGTTTCAAAACAATTAAATCTTAAAATAGGTGATACATTTTTAAGTTCTCATGGATACGTAGAAAACGATATAGATGTACATTCTGATAAATTTACTGTAGTAGGTATTTTAAAACCTACACAAAAAGTAATTGATCGTTTAATAATTGCTAATTTGGAGAGTTTTTGGAAACTACACAATCATGAAGGTAAAGATGAAGATGAAAGTCATACAGAAGATCATCAAAAAGCGCATCAAGAAGAAAGTTAAATAACATCATTATTAATAAATCTTAAAAGTCCTAGAGCACTTTTAACGTTTCTTAGGAAAATTAATGAGCATAACAACCTACAAGCTGCATTACCTAAATACGAGTTACATAAACTATATGAATATACAAGTATTGGCTTTCAAACTATTGCTTGGATAGCCTATATAATTCTTGTAATTTCTTGTATTATTATTTTTATAAGTATGTACAAAATGGTAAAAGAACGTGCTTTTGATTTGGCAATTTTAAGAACCTATGGAGCCAGTAATTTTCAATTGATGAAAATGGTAATTTATGAAGGACTAGCTATTGCATTTTTTAAATTTAGATCCTGAGGGGAAAATTTATATATTATCTAAAGGACCAATGTCATCTTGTTATTTTTGCGGAATAGGTGGTCCAGAAACAGCAATTGAACTTTACTTGAAAATACTTCATTAATTTTTAACACAGATGATATTATATCTGTAACTGGCATTCTAAAACTAAACCAAGATGATGTAGAACATTTCAATTACATTCTCACTAAATCTAATGGAATATTAATAAAATAAACTAATTTTATGTTTTTAAAATACCCAAAAAATATCACTTAAATGAGAGCTTTACATTTAATTTACTTATTTCTTTTATTTGCTTCTTGCAAAAAAACAAATAGAGACCTCACAAAAATAACTGCAAAAACAATTGCTATCGATAGTACCATACAATCTTCTGTAAAAATAGATAGTATTATAGCTCCATATAAAGAAAAATTGATAAACGAAATGGAAAAGGTGTTGAGTTATACACCAAAAGATCTTACAAAAATAAGTATTGAGATGCAAAGTACTTTGGGAAATTTAATGGCAGATATGTGTTTTAAAATGGCAAATCCTATGTTTAAAGAGAAGACAAAAGCTTCTATTGATTTTGCTATGTTTAATTATGGGGGATTACGAGCCATAATACCTGCTGGAAAAGTAACAAAGGAACATGCTTTTAAACTAATGCCTTTTGAAAATGAATTAGTTGTTGTAAATATTACAGGTGATAAAGTAGCAGAATTAGTCAATTATTTTATTAAAAATAAAGAAGCACATCCTTTATCAAAAAATATAGCACTAATCATTATTAAGGAAAATAATTATGCTTTAAAAATTAATGACAAAGAATTCGACAATAACAAAACCTATAATGTACTAACATCCGATTTTTTACAAAGCGGAGGTGATAAAATGAATTTCTTTAAAAATCCAAAAAAGCTGACAAAATTAGACTATAAAGTAAGGGATGCTATTATCTCTTATTTGGAAAAGGTAGATACTTTAAAAACCACTATAGACAAACGTGTAACAATCAAGTAATGGAAAGAAGAAATTTTATAAAACAATTAGGAGGAGCATCAGCACTTGCCATGGTTGGCGGATTAACATTACCATCTTTTACTGACAAGCAAAAACGTCATATCACTATTTTACATACCAATGACACTCACAGTCATATAGAGCCTTTTAAAGCAAATCATCGCAGAAATGCGAACAGAGGAGGAATTGCTAGAAGGGCCACTTTGATTGAACAAATTCGGAAAGAAAATCAGAATACGCTATTATTAGATGCTGGTGATATTTTTCAAGGAACACCTTATTTCAACTATTTTGAAGGCGAACTTGAATTTAAGCTGATGAGTATATTAAAATATGATGTAGCAACAATTGGTAATCACGATTTCGACAACTCTATAGAGGGCTTATTTAAGCAATTACCAAATGCAAAGTTCGATTTTGTTTCCGCCAACTACAATTTTAAAAATACGATTTTAGATACCCATATCAAACCTTATAAAATCATCATCAAAGATGATATTAAAATTGGCATATTTGGTTTAGGTATTGAATTAGAAGGATTAGTAAATAAAAAAATGTATAAAGAAACTGTATACTTAAATCCTATAGAAATAACTCAGGATATTACAAGTAAGTTAAAAGATGAAGAAAAATGTGATTTAATTATCTGCTTATCGCATTTAGGATATTATTACAAAAACAATCCAAATAAGGTTTCTGATTTAAATTTAGCAAAAATCACTAAAAATATTGACTTAATTATTGGCGGACACACGCATACATTTTTACCAAAACCAACCATTGTAAAAAACATAGCTGGTAAAAACATGTTGGTAAATCAAGTTGGAGCTTATGGTATAAATTTAGGTAGGATTGATTTTTATTTTGATGCGCAGAACAATAAAACATCTAAAGGAACAACGATTTTAGTATAGTTTTAAATTTTAATTTGTTTTACATAAAACATAAAAATAGGCTTACATTTTAATGAGAACCTTGTCATCTCTAGCAGTGAGAATTGGATTTGTTTCTGCGCGTTGTTCCGCACTGGGGCAAAGAAAATAAAAATCGCACAACGCTTTCGGGTATTTTTTGTACTTCCCTAAAAGTTGAAAACCGTTTCACTTTTTAAAGCACAAAAAAACCTCTTGATTTCTCAAGAGGTTTTCTTTGTAGCGGGAATTGGACTCGAACCAATGACCTTCGGGTTATGAGCCCGACGAGCTACCTACTGCTCTATCCCGCGATTTGGATTGCAAATATACAATACAATTACATTCATAACCAAACTTTATTTTAATTATTTTTTAATACCCTAAACCCTAATCACCTATAAAAACTAATTATCTTTGCCTCATGACACATAAAGCTGGTTTTGTAAATATTATAGGAAATCCGAACGTAGGTAAATCAACATTGATGAATGCCTTGGTGGGTGAAAAATTATCTATTATCACACCAAAAGCGCAAACGACTAGACATCGTATTTTAGGAATTGTAAACGAAGAAGACTATCAAATTGTGTTTTCTGATACTCCAGGAATTATACAACCCGCTTATGAGTTACAGTCTTCAATGATGGATTTCGTAAAATCGGCATTAGATGATGCCGATGTTTTAATTTACATGGTAGAGGTTGGCGAAAAGGAGTTAAAAAACGAAGCTTTCTTTAAAAGAATCATTCATAGTGAAATTCCTGTAATTTTGTTATTAAATAAAATAGATAAATCTACACAAGATGAAGTAGAAGAAAAAGTGAAGTATTGGACAGAAAAAGTACCAAACGCTTCCGTCTTTGTGATTTCTGCCTTAGAGAAATTTAATATCACTGCTGTTTTTGACAAAATAAAAGAGCTGCTTCCAGAAGGGCCTCCATACTATCCAAAAGACCAATTAACGGACAAACCAGAACGTTTTTTTGTCAATGAAAAAATTAGGGAAAAAATATTAATTCACTATAAGAAAGAAATTCCGTATTCTGTAGAAGTAGAGACAGAAGAGTTTACTGAAGAAGAACATATTGTGCGTATTCGTTCTGTAATTATGGTTGAACGTGAAACCCAAAAAGGAATTATAATCGGCCATAAAGGGTCTGCGATTAAGCGTGTAGGTGCAGAAGCTAGAAAAGATTTAGAAAAATTTTTCGAAAAGAAAGTGTTTATCGAATTATATGTAAAAGTCAATAAAAACTGGAGAAGCGATAAAAATCAATTAAAACGTTTTGGTTATAATCAGAGTTAATTATTTCTTTTAAAATACCATCACAAAAAAAGAGGAACTTTTCAGTTCCTCTTTTTTTTATTTACAACTATTATTAACCTATTCAAATAAAATCTTTTTAGTTCCAAAGTTGGTGTTATCTGTATACACCTTTAAAAACAAAATACCTGTTTGCACATTTACATGTAAGTTCATTGTATTGTTCCCTGCAGAAAGTAATTGTTTCTTGTTATACACCACTTTACCAGTAACATCAAATAATAGTACAGAAGCTTGTTCTGCCTTTTCACTATAAACTAATACTTTAAAAGCACCTTTTGACGGATTAGGATATACTTGAAGGTCTTTGATTACTGCGTCAGTAGTTACAATCCCTGAAGACTTTGAAGAAGTAACATTAATGGTTACTTGTGCTATTGATTCGTCTCCACTTGCATCTACAATCTTATAATAAAAACTATCTTCTCCTATAAAAGCTGCTACCGGTGTGTACTCAATCTTACCTGAATTAACTACAAGATTGTTAAATGCACTGCTTCCCTGAGCTTCTCTTTCTATTTGTTTAACACTTTTACCTTCTGTTGTTCCATTAAAAAGCCTTAATGGGTTTGTTGTATTTTCTCCATCTGAACCAAAATTATCTACTCCTGATCCATTATCAGCTAATACAGCTAATGAACTCATTATTCCTTGAACTACTGAAAATGTATCCCCTTTTGCTTCTGGTACGCCATTTACTGCATCTGCTGCTTGAATCGTTACCGTTACGGTAGCTGTTGATTCATTAGTAGTACCGGCCTCCTTAATAGTGTAGTTAAAAGTATCTGTTGTTCCTGTAAAAGTTGCTCCTGGTGCAACTGTATATGTATATTCTAAAGTATTATCAGAATTTACAGTGATGGTTACTTCACCAGATTCATTACTAATCACTACCGCTTCTAAAGTTCCTGTTTCGAAAACATCATTTACTAATACATTTATAGTTCTTGTAACACCTTCTACAGCTGCTACTTCATCAGCTACTGCTGTAAGACCATTTGCTACTGAACCAGTTACCGTAATTGTTACAGTAGCTCTGTCAGAAACTCCATTTTCGTCTGTAATCAAATAATCAAAAGTATCTTCTCCAACATAACCTGTTCTTGGTGTATATTTTACAGTTGTTCCGTCTAATTCTAACGACCCTCCCTTTTCTGAATAAAATGCTACAAGTGATATTGGATGGCTTGGATGTGCAGCACCTGATCCGTAATTATCTGCTCCAGATCCATTATCATCTAAAATATTGATAATATTCTCTGAACTATCTTGTGCAAATATAACTGCGTCATCCTGTGCTTTTGGCGCGTCACTTGCAATTACCGTAGTGAATGTTACTGTTACTGTTGCGTCTGATGTCTTACCAACAGTATCTTTAATACGATATGTAAAAGTATCAGTTCCTGTTTCATTTCCAGTAGGTGTATATTCTATTGAAGTTCCATCTACTACTACTGCTGTTCCCGTACCAGAAGAAATTATTTCAAGTGAATCTGATAAAGCTGCTCCATTCGATCCAAAACTGTCATTATCTAATACATCAATAGTTACTGCTGCAGAACTACCTTCTAATATCTCTATAGTATCATTTGCCGCTGTTGGCGTATCTATTTCTGTTACCGTGATTGCTACTTGTGCTATGGAAGAAGCTCCTGTTGTATCTGTAATCATATAATAAAAATGATCTACTCCTACAAAACCTGTATTTGGTGTGTAAACAATTACATCATCTAATGGACTATCTGAAGAATTAGTATCTACAATGATTGTTCCTTGTTCACTTAGGCCGGTTAGCGTTCCATCTAAAAATGTTAAGCCATTATCTATTGCTCCATCTAATCCAAAGCTATCTATGTCAAATCCGTTGTCTAATAAAACAGCTATTTCATTATCTGTACTATTTTGTGCTACGCTTACTTCATCACGTTTTGCTGACAATACACTGTCTGTAACCGCAGAATCTTCTATAATTACTCTTACTATAGCTGTTGATAAATTATCGGTGCCAGTCTCTTTAATCGTGTACTCAAAAGTATCTTCTGATCCTGAAAAAGTTGATACTGATTCATATTCTATTGAATTGTCAGAATTTACTGTAATTACTGCGCCATTTATATTATTACTAATTGTTATCGCATCTAAATCTGCTGCTGTTGCTGTTCCTAAAAGATCATTTGATAGCACAGCTATAGTTGTTGTACCACCTCTTATAACTGTTTTTTCATCAGCTACTGCTGTAAGATTGTTAGCTACCGAACCTTCAGTTACCGTAATTGTTACAGTAGCTCTGTCAGAAACTCCATTTTCGTCTGTAATCAAATAATCAAAAGTATCTTCTCCAAAATAACCTGTTCTTGGTGTATATTTTACAGTTGTTCCGTCTAATTCTAACGCCCCTCCCTCTTCTGAATAAAATGCTACAAGTGATATTGGATGGCTTGGATGTTCAGCACCTGATCCGTAATTATCTGCTCCAGATCCATTATCATCTAAAATATTGATAATATTCTCTGAACTGTCTTGTGCAAATATAACTGCGTCATCCTGTGCTTTTGGCGCGTCACTTGCAATTACCGAAGTGAATGTTACTGTTACTGTTGCGTCTGATGTCTCACCATCAGCATCTTTAATACGATATGTAAAAGTATCAGTTCCTGTTTGAGTTCCTGTAGGTGTATATTCTATTGAAGTTCCATTTACTACTACTGCTGTCGTAGTAGTAGGAATTATTTCAAGTGAATTTGATAAAGCTGCTCCATTCGATCCAAAACTGTCATTATCTAATACATCAATAGTTACTGCTGCAACACTACCTTCTAATATCTCTATAGCATCATCTGCCGCTGTTGGTGCATCTATTTCTGTTACCGTGATTGCTACTTGTGCTATGGAAGAAGCTCCTGTTGTATCTGTAATCATATAATAAAAATGATCTACTCCTACAAAACCTGTATTTGGTGTGTAAACAATTACATCATCTAATGGAGTGGTTGTGCCTTTAGTGTCTACAATTATTGTTCCTTGTTCACTTAGGCCGGTTAGCGTTCCATCTAAAAATGTTAAGCCATTATCTATTGCTCCATCTAATCCAAAGCTATCTATGTCAAATCCGTTGTCTAATAAAACAGCTATTTCATTATCTGTACTATTTTGTGCTACGCTTACTTCATCATTTTTTGCTGACAATACACTGTCTGTAACCACAGAATCTTCTATAATTACTCTTACTATAGCTGTTGATAAATTATCAGTGCCAGTCTCTTTAATCGTGTACTCAAAAGTATCTTCTGATCCTGAAAAAGTTGATACTGATTCATATTCTATTGAATTGTCAGAATTTACTGTAATTACTGCGCCATTTATATTATTACTAATTGTTATCGCATCTAAATCTGCTGCTGTTGCTGTTCCTAAAAGATCATTTGATAGCACAACTATAGTTGTTGTACCACCTCTTATAACTGTTTTTTCATCAGCTACTGCTGTAAGATTGTTAGCTACCGAACCTTCAGTTACCGTAATTGTTACTTCTGCTGTTGATGCATCTCCGTTTTCATCTGTAATGGTATAACTAAATTTATCAACTCCAAAAAAGCCTGCTCGTGGTGTATATTTTACTTCATCTCCAACTAAATCTAACTTTCCTCCATTATCTGTATACGTTCCTGAGAGTGCGATTGGGTGGTCTGCATGCGCTCCATCTAATCCAAAACTATCATTTCCAATAATTGTAAAAAGATTGTCTTTACTATCCTGAGCTACTGTTTTAGTATCACTTTTAGCTAATGGTTTACCATATTCTAAAACAAATACGATTCTTGTTAATTGTACTGCATTATTTCCTGATGCATCTGAAACATTATAGGTTACAGGATAACAATTGACAGTTGCTAAATCTATCGCTAAAGTATTTATTCCAATACTTGTTGTTATATCTCCATTATAATTATCTGCAGCTGTTGCTCCTAATTCTTCATATGCAGTATTAAGAGTTACTATTTGTGGGTTATCTCCTATTAAGGTAATTACTGGCTTTGTGGTATCTACAACATTTACAGTTCTAGTGGCTGTAGTTACGTTACCACTTGAGTCTGTTGCAGTATAAGTTACAGTGTAAATACCTAAAGTATTTACATTTATATCATCAGTAACTGTAAGTGTTGCAGAACAGTTGTCTGCAGTAGTAGCACCTAAGTCTGTGTATGCCGTTAAAGCCTCGTGTGTTACACTAGCATCTCCTGATAATGCAATGGTTGGAGCTATGTTATCTTCTACCGTTACAGTAGCCGCTGCAGTTGCAGTATTGCCATTAACATCGGTAACGACCAAATTAACAGCATTTTGCCCTAAACTAGCACAATCATATACACCTGGTTGACTTGTAGATGTAATAGAAATCTCATCCAGTTGCACATTTGTTGAACCACTTCCAAAGAAGATGTATGAATTTGTATCATTTAAGAAATTAGAACCAGCACTAGTCAAATCAAAACCTTGCCCATTGGTTGGAAAAGTACCTGCATTTCCTGAATCTATGAAGAAAGTAATCTGATTACCAGATTTAACCATCTTGACTCTTTTTTTTCCTTCAGGAATATAAGAGTTTGAAGTAAGCGAGTTGACACCGGAAAGTCTACTCGTTATATGATCGGCTGAACCGTTTTGGTTGGAATGATCTCTTAAAAAAATACCCATGTCAGGTTCAGAAAAGATTCCTTCAGTAACAGAAGGGTCTCCTATGCCTAGGAAGGTTAAAATGTCGCCACCGTATGCAACATTGCTATCATCATAAGTGAAGATGACTTCAAAATCAGAATTGATAAAATCGGATGCGACCGTTCTTAAATAATTTCTACCCGATGAGGTCTTCTTCGCAACAAACGCTCCATTTAAATTACCGGAACCTGAAATACCTGAAACCCAATCGGCACCATTCACTAATTCAAAACCGCTATCTAAGGCTGTATTATTGAAACCAGCTTGTAAACTAGAGGATCCAAGGGAGAGAGTAACATTGCCTGAGTTGTCTGAAGACCCATTGTCAATATCACCTGCCGTAATACTCGCATTTCCATTTGCATCTAATTGAACTGTAATGTCTTTGGTTACAACGGTTGGCGCAGTTGTATCTACTACATTTACCGTTCTTGTTACCTCTGTTGCTGCATTTCCTGCTGCATCTGAAACATTGTAATCTACAGTAAAACTACCAACAACTGCTGTATTCTCATTATTTACTGTTGGCACTACTGTTAAAGTATTGGCAGCATCTACATTATCTGTTGCTGTTGCTCCTAATTCACTGTAAGCTGTACCTACTTCTATTGTTTGTATCGTTGGTGTATTTAAAGCGATTACTGGTGCTATTTCATCTAAATCATTAACGGTTATGGTGATTACTTTTTCAAAAGTATCTGTACCGTCATTGGTTTGTACACGTATGCTTAAAGTTGGGTTGATTTCATAATCTATAGCCGCATTGGTTTTAAGGTCTGCCCCATCAATTGTAAAGCTTGCATTATTGGTATCTCCTGTACCTGCAACTAAGCTGTAGGTATGTGTATCTGCACTGTCTGCATCTGTTGTGCTAAAGGCCCCTACGGTAGTTGCTGTAGCTGCATTTTCATCTATTGCACTTGCGCTTAATGTTATGTCTGTTGGGGTGGTGTTAGGACAAGTACCCCAAACAGGGTGGTTAGTTGAAACGAAATTGGTAGCGTTAGTTGCAAAACTAAAAGTATTGACTACGTTTGTAACACACCAACCTGTTAAGTCTTGGTTAAATGCTGCTGCATCTAGGAACATATAAGCCATAACAGTTACTTTAGACACATCCCAATTTCCAATATCTTGGTTAAATGCTGCTGCCTCTGTGAACATAAGATACATGGTAGTTACACTAGAAACGTCCCAATTTCCAATCGGTTGGTTAAAGTTACTTGCCCTGTAGAACACACTATCCATATTAGTTACTTTAGAAACATCCCAATTTCCAATTGGTTGGTTAAATGCTGCTGCCCTATAGAACATGGAATACATACTAGTTACACTAGAAAGGTCCCAATTTCCAATCGGTTGGTTAAATTCTAATGATTCATAGAACATGCCCCACATATTAGTTACTTTAGATACATCCCAATCTTCAATAGGTTGGTTAAAGAAATTTGCTCCAAAGAACATAAATTTCATATTAGTTACACTAGACACATCCCAAGAACTGATATCTTCATTAAAAGTAATTTTATTATTAAATAAATCACTCATATCTGTAATACCACTAGTACAGGTTAAACCTATTTCTGGGTCATTCTGGTCTGCAGCAATTAAAGCTCGTAATTGAGCCTCTGTTCTTTTGGTAAACGTTTTTGTAACTCCATTAATGGTTAAATCACCTGTCTCAAGATTGGCAGCGTTATCACAATTACAAGTAACACCGTTTGCATCTAATGTAAAATTTGGGTTGTTTTCTGTGTTTGAAGAATTTGCTTTTTCTACGTCATTATTACTGAATGTTGCGGTAATCGTAAAAAAACAAAGAACACTTAAAAAGGTTATTTTTTTAATCATAGTTTGGTAATTTTAATATCTATTTGCGCTTTTTTTTAAAATAAATTTTATTTTTTAAAGCTCTCTAAAAGGGATTAATCCCTAGAGAACGACAAATATCTAATAAATAAAGACAAAACCACTACTCATTAATGAGACACTTTACCCCCATTAATGAGTAATTCATCGATAAAATAGCACTATTCATCATCTTAAAAGTAGATGAAAAGTGGAAAAGTGATAAAAATCGGTTAAAACGTTTTGGTTAAACTTTAAAATCGTTGCCAAAACTGTAAGTTGTTTTCGGGTTCTGTTAAAATACTATCAAAAAGTTTGGTAAAAGCATTTGATTACTAGGAAAAATATTAGTGTTATGGTTAGTTCATTATCAAGCAAACACTTGTTGGTGAAAAAACTGGTCATTTCTTTATTTAATGAAAGGCATTGCAGATAAGAACAAATAGCATCGTGAAGTTAAACCTCATCAAGAAGTGCTTGAACGCAAAAAGCACCCTTCAAGGATATAAAAGTTAAATTAAACCACTTTTTAAAGCAAACTTAATTAACTGTGCGGTATTCTGGCAAGCAGATTTTTCTAAAATGATTCTTCTGTAAGTATCTACTGTATGCCGGCTAATAAATAATTTTTCACCAATATTTTGACTGCTTAGTCCATTAGACATTTCTCTAATAATTTGCAGCTCTCTACTGTTTAAATTTATCTTGTACTTAGTTTTAAATCGATGCAAACTAATTTTTAATTCATCTATATCAATCGGTTCAACTAAATAGTCAAAAACAGATATCCTTAATGCTTTGATAGCATAATGAGAATGATTTGAAACCAATATTATTTTTATATCTGTTTCTCGCTTACTAATTTCGTCTGCCACATCTAACCCAGACAGATTTGGCATTTCTATTTGAATAAAGACTATATCAGGTTCGTTTTCTAGTATAAAGTCTAGGCCTTCATTTGAGTTTTCAAAAGTCCCTAGAATTTCTATACCATTAAATTTTGCTAACAGCTCTTGAAGCCTAATTAAAGATGGTTGATCAGAGTCTATTAAAACTGTTTTAATTTCAGTCATTTATATTGAGAAATAGTTTTACGATTAGTGTTCTTTTTAAAATGATCTGATGGCACGTACAGAATTTAAACTCCCTTTTAACACAGCAGAACTTTGACCATTATTAATATTAACGATCCCTGCATTGCTTTCTGTTTCTTCTACAGAACTCCAATAAAAACTATCCCCTAAAAAGGAATCTCCTCCAATTGCTGCTATTGCAGTGTTGATGGTTACGATATTAAGGTTAATTAATTTTAACTCGAAAATACTTGGCAAATACCAATCGCCATATGAAACATTGTTTGCTATCACTTCTAATTCATTGCATAATCTTGCTGCATACATGTCATTATCATCACCAATAATTACATGAGAGGAAATTATAATGCTAGTATTTGTCTTACCAGCATAAATACCATTTCCTTTTGCCTGTGTATTGCCAAATGTACCCGCAAACCATTTTGTTTCATTGCTTTGATTTTCGTTCGCACAAACCAAACCATGCTGCCCTGTTTCATCTACCCAAAAAACAATACCTCCATGTGCAAAATCCCCTATTTTATAACTGGGAACATTATCCGCCTTTTTTGCATGTAATGCATATGGAACACTTAATAATTGACTGGTTCCTGAAATTGTATAACTGCTTCCTCCTAAAAGATCTGTTTCTGTTTTTATAAAATACGTATCTGAACTCCAATCTATTTCAGAAAAAATACCAGTAGCTTTAGAACCACTTCCTATCTTTATTGTAATTAGTCCATTTATATTGGTCGTTGGCGAATGTGTTTCTACATATACTGCCAAACCCTCAGCTGTACTTTGCAAAATGCTTATTTGCATTCCAACCGATGTATTACTTAACAAATTACCATCAGCATCTCTTACTATGGCTTGATAACTCATTTTCTCTGGAGTTTGCGCTAAAGAAACAGTGGTTATCACCAACGCTAAAATTATAAATATCTTTTTCATGCTTAATTTTTTATTATTTTAAAGACTTTTAATTGTTTGTTATTTTGAGCAACTTTTAAGATATACACTCCAGAAGCTACATATTTCATAGCAATGGAGGTGTTTTCTTGATTTACTTTTCCTTTTTTAACTACTCTACCACCAACATCATATATTTTATAAGACAATGCTGTTAAAGTATTGTCTGTAAGTGATAATATAATCTTGTCTTTTGTAGGATTAGGAAACATAACCGCTTTTAGGGTAAGGGTTTTTAATGTTGGATTTACTAGCGTAAACAACTCTATACTCTGCTGTATACCTTGTGCCACTGAACCATTGTTCGCAGTATTTTTAACTACCATTAACTGACCCACTGTATAACTTACAGATCCGGCCCCCATTGCATTACCGCCTGATACAGGAATAACTTCTTGACCATAGAATAAACATGACATTAAACTGCAAATTACTGCAAGGAGAGTAGCTTTCATAAACAAATTTTTTTTTATTAAAAAAAAATAAATTAAAAAATGATAAGCTTACAAAGCTGATTTTAAGATATTTATTTCTCCAATATTAAGAAAAATAAAAGACTAATTAAAATATTTCAAAGATGAATTTTTTAAAATTATATTTTAAAGCATCTAAAAACCTGACTTTTAGATGAAAAAAAATTTTATCTAGAAAAAAAAATTTTGATATATGATACTATCACAATCTTCAGTAAAATCTCACATAAATTTTTTTTAATCTCCAATTACTTTTATCATAAAATCATGCAGATCGCTCATTTGCTTTTTACCGGTATCTTTTCCTATTTTACCCAAGAGATACAAAACAAGCCATATTAGTGATAAAAAAACCATCATGATAACTGGAAAAAAGACAGGTTCATTTAAAGATATTTTTGCAAAGAGCATGACCACAAAACCTAGAAAAGAAATACCTGTAACAAAGTGCACAAACATAAAAAGCGTCCAGACTTGAGGCTTAGGTCCAAACAATCCTTTTAAAACAGATTTTTGTGCTGTTTTTTCTAAAATTTCTAAATGTAGTTGCGGAGACCAAAAATGTTCCTCTTTTTTAGAAACACTTATAAAAACGTGTCCATCAAAAATATTTCCTAAAAATTGACAGTCCTCCTTTTTTAATTCCTTTGAAAAATTTTCAAGTATTTGACCAGTGCTTTTGTCTAAATCAATTGTAAACCTTGGCCTTAAAAAGACCTCACTGTTTCTTTTTTCAACTAAAATATTCGATTTATCCTTCATAAAGGTCCTTTTTATAACTCTCTAAATTTACAATTATTTATCATAGAGTAAATTGTATCTTTGCAAAAAATTATCACTCAAAATGAATAGCATTGTTGCCATTGTAGGAAGACCAAATGTAGGAAAGTCAACACTTTTTAACAGATTAGTTCAGCGTAGAGAAGCAATTGTTGACTCCGTTAGCGGAGTAACAAGAGACCGACATTATGGGAAATCTGATTGGAATGGAAAAGAGTTTTCTGTAATTGATACTGGTGGTTATGCCATTGGCTCTGATGATATTTTTGAAGAAGAAATTAGAAAGCAAGTAAACCTTGCTATTGAGGAAGCAGATTTAATTGTTTTTGTGGTGAATGTGGAAGATGGTATTACACCCATGGACGCTGAGGTTGCCAAACTTTTACGTAAGGTAAAAAAGCCAATATTTACGGTAGTTAATAAAGTTGATAATGCATTGCGCGAGCCAGATGCTGTAGAATTTTACAATCTAGGTTTGGGAGACTATTTTACAATAGCCTCTATTAATGGAAGCGGAACTGGTGATTTATTGGATGCTTTAGCAGAGAAAATGCCAGAACCAGAAGCCATAGATTTAGAAAAAGAAGAATTACCAAGATTTGCAGTTGTAGGAAGACCTAATGCTGGTAAATCATCTTTCATTAATGCTTTAATTGGTGAAGAAAGAAATATTGTTACCAATATTGCAGGAACTACAAGAGATTCTATAGATACAAAATATAATAGATTTGGTTTTGATTTTAATTTAGTTGATACTGCCGGAATCCGTAAAAAATCTCGTGTAAAAGAAGATTTAGAGTTTTATTCTGTAATGCGAGCTGTTCGTTCTATTGAATATTCTGATGTTATTATTTTAGTTGTCGATGCCACTCGTGGTTTTGAAGGTCAAGATCAAAACATTTTTTGGTTGGCAGAAAAAAATAGAAAGGGCGTAATTATCTTAATAAATAAATGGGATTTAATTGAAAAAGAAACCAATACCATGCGTGATTTTGAAGCCATGGTTAGAAAACAGATTGAGCCTTTTACAGATGTACCTATTGTATTTATTTCTGCATTAACAAAACAGCGTTTATTTAAAGCAATAGAAACTGCGGTAGAAGTTTTTGAAAAAAGAAAAAAGAAAATAGCAACTAGCAAACTAAATGATGTAATGCTAGACATTGTTAAAAGCTACCCACCGCCTGCAACAAAAGGAAAGTTTGTAAAAATTAAATATTGTATGCAATTGCCAACTAAAACACCTCAGTTTGCATTTTTCTGTAACTTACCGCAATATGTTAGAGATCCATACAAACGTTTTTTAGAGAATAAGTTAAGAGAGATCTATGATTTTTCTGGAGTGCCCATTACCATCTACTTTAGGCAAAAATAGCACTTATTAAGTACTGAAAATTTATTTTTAGAATTAAATAAAGTCCGTTTCCTAATTTTTATATATTTACAATTAAACAGTTAGCTATGACTATAACGTCAAAAAACAATGAAATAACTCCAATTTTTTTGCCGTTTTCTTGATTATTTTAAGCTAATCAGGAATTTAGTTTATGAATATTAAAGCATTATATTTAAATAAATTAATTTAATATGAAAATCTCAGAATCAAGTATCTTTTCGGAAGTAGAGTTGCCTATACAACTAAACATCTCGTTTAGAAAAGTTTTTGATGTTTTTGAAAAGTTTGCACATCCTGCTTATCATACACATCCCTTTCACAAGGCAGCAACAGATTTAACGAAAGAACTCAAGAAATACCCTGAACTTCTTACTGGATTTTCTGACCCTTCTTTATTAAAAAAATATGAGTCACAAATAAATATTTTATTAGACCCTCTATTTCCTGAATCATTGCTAAAAAATGAAATTAAAGCTGCTACCGTTCCTTTTTCATTTACCTCTTTTAAATTTACCACACGTTTTGAAGATATTTTATTGAATGCTGGTGATGATTTTGAATTGGCAGTTCGAAATTTTGAAGAAGATAGCATGTACATGATGGCATGTACTTTTATTTTAGGCTATGTATATAATTATAATATAGATACCAAAAGACCTTTCCATTTTGATATTCCTGACAAAACAACAGGTACTGTAAAATATTATAGAGCTGCCTTTAATGGAGATTTTTCTGAAGTTATTCCTACAGATAATGCCCCAAAAATAACAGAAAAAGATTTTAAGGAATTGCTTAATAATTTTGACAATATAGCTCTTTGGAAAGAGAAATTTCCACCTAATAGTTATATTTTTAAAGGTTTTGGAATCATACATTTATTTGATGTTACTGCAGAGGAAATGATTTCATCAATTAAAGCGAATTTATTAAAAGATGACGAAAACTTAATCAATAACATTGAAAACAATTTAAAAGATTTTTATAGCCTTAAAGATTTGCGTTTAGGATACTCTGTTTTCAATAATTCTAAATCTAAAATATGTGAAAAAATATTACAAATTTCGAATAGTTTAGCACTTAATGGTATTGAAAAAATTGATTGCGAAAAATCTTATTTTTGTAATGGAGTACTTGAAAAAGTTTTTGTAAAACATGAAACTTTTATTATTTCGGATTTAGAGGAGTATGGGCTAAAAGTAGGCAAAAATCAATTTTATCAGAATTTATCTAAGTTAGGTTTAAAATGTATAATTTTAATACCCTTTAATGCATTTGGAAGCGGAAGTTTAGCACTTTTAGAAATTGGATCCTCTAATGCTTACGATTTAAACTCTGTAAACATAAATAAATTAAAAGATATTATCCCGGTTTTTGCCGCGGCCGTAAAAAGAACTTCAGAAGAACATCAAAATATTTTAGAGGCAACTATACAAGAAAATTACACATCAATTCATAGTGCTGTAAAATGGCGTTTTTATGAAGCGGCAGAAAAGTATTATGTGGAGTCGCAGTCAAACACAATTGCTAAATTAGATGAAATTATTTTTGAAGATGTATATCCTTTATTTGGCCAAAGCGATATTAAAGGCTCTTCAGACGCTAGAAACAATGCCATTCAAGAAGATTTAACGACTCAACTAACGTTGGCAATAAATGTTTTAATATATGCTTGTGAAAAAGAATCTTTACCTATTTACAACGAATTAAAATTTAGGGTTTCTACCTTTTTAAATGATATAAAAAAGGGACTAAATGCTGGTGATGAAATAAATATTTTAGATTTCTTAAAGCGTGAAATTTATCCCATTTTTAATCATATTAAAGAAATTAACGAAGAACTTAAAAACAAAGTTAACATCTATTTAAATAGTCTAGATGTCGGATTAGGTGTTGTTTACGAAAAAAGGAAAGAATACGAAAAAAGTGTAAATCAATTAAATGACAAACTTTCTAGATATATAGACAACAAACAAAAAGAAGCCCAAAAAATGTATCCACATTATTTTGAAAGATATAAAACCGATGGGGTAGAGTTAAATATGTATATCGGTCAGTCGATTACAAAAGAAGATACTTTTGATCTTATCTATTTATATAATTTACGCTTATGGCAATTACAAACCATGTGTGAAATGGAAAATATAGCCTACCATGAAATAGAAAACATGGAGCAAGAACTAAGAGTGGCATCGCTTATCTTGGTGCACAGCAACCCTATGGCTATAAAATTCAGAATGGATGAAAAACAATTTGATGTTGATGGCGCATACAACATTAGATATGAGATTATTAAGAAAAGAATTGATAAGGCTAATTTAAAAGGAACTTCTGAACGCTTAACAACGCCTGGTAAACTCGCCATTGTTTATTCTCAAGATAAAGATGCTTTGGAATACATTAAATACATTAATTTTTTACAATCTAAAAATCAATTAGGTAAAATTGAGTTTCTAGAACTAGAAGATTTACAGGGTGTTTCTGGTTTAAAAGCGCTAAGAGTTGAAGTAATTTATCAAAAAGATTTTGATGCAAAAAGCACTATCCCTTTTAATGATTTAATTAAAGAAATTAAAGCTTAAGAAGCCTAAAAAAAAGCTATCTCCCTTGCAAATAAAAAGAAATTGCAAAAGATCCAACGCTAACAATAATCCCAATCATAAAAACAGTGTAAGTGAGTCTTAATATTTTATATTTTCTATCTAAAACCAGACCAAGAAAATACAAATCTTTAGTTAAGGAACCATATAAATAATCTCGATCTTGCATCATTTCAGTTATACCCCATTCAAAATCAGGCAACTTCATTTTATGAAAATTACCAAAAAATAATAAGTTTACCTTTTTATTAGCCACATCTTCTTTTGTAAACTTACCCTGAGTAACATTTGGTCTTGTTGCCAAAATTGACAAAATAATAGATGCCACTGTAAAAATGATAAATATAAGTGTTGGTATGATCAAATAATCATTCGAAGGGTTATCTAATTTCGGTAATAAATTAGACAATGCTAAAGAAACAATAATTGCGTTTACAGAAAGTAAAATATTAGCTTTTGTATCTGCAATATTACTTAACGTCATATGATTTTTTAAAGCCACTCTAAACATTGTTTCCACACCTCTTTCTGGAACATCGCTTTTATTTTTTTTGATATCTAATGCTTCTTTCTTTTGCTCATATTTCTTTAAATCTTCTGTTAACTTATTTTTATTTTTCAACAATTTTGCTAAATTTTTTTCTTTTCCTTTGCTCCAATTTTTTAAAGCATAATCTGTACGATACTTATGTACTTTGGTTAAAAAATCAATATTGACAGCACCCCATTCAGCATCAGAATATTTTTTATTTTCTGTAGCTTCCCATTCTTTTCTCAGCAACGCTGTTTTATCTTCAAAACTTTTATTTCCTAAATGCGCACAATCTGCATCTGTAATTATTTTTTCTAAATCATTGGTTGCCTCATGCCCTATTTTAGTTGCCAAAATTAGATTAGAAATTGTCTCAATTCTTTTTACCTCAACATTCTTTTTCGTTAAAAATAAAGTCAGAATTTTCACACTTTCTTCTTCATGGTTTTCAGCTCCTTTTATAAAACCTGTATCATGAAACCAAGCAGCAACTTGTAAATTTTCAGCATCAATTTCAGGTATTGCTAATTTTTCAATAAATTTTTCAATACTTTTTACCACCCCTTGTGTATGCACCAAATTGTGATAAACATAGTTTGTTGCTAACTTATTATTTAATAAATTACTAACGTATTTCTCTGCATCAATTAATAATGTTGCCATTTTAAAAAAATATTTAACAACAAAAATAAGGATTTAAAACTTGTTTTTCTTCCTTGCTATATTGTTGTAAATTTATACATTGGTTTAACGAAAATTCACTCATATTATTTTGTAAGTTTATGGTTTATTTTTAGACTATCTCCTCGAAATAATGCTTTAAATAAATAAAGAAAAAAATATTTTATGCTAACATGGAAAGAAGTGATGAGCTTCACAACAAAAGGAAATCCAACTCCAGATAAAAGAGTTGAAAAAACTGAAAAAGAATGGGAGTATCTATTAACTCCAGAACAGTTTAGAATTACTAGAAAAAAAGGAACGGAGAGACCATATACTGGCGATTTATGCAGTATTTATGATGAAGGGCAATATAATTGTATTTGTTGTAATGCTCCATTATTTGATTCTACAATTAAGTTTGATTCTAGTTCTGGTTGGCCAAGTTTTACGCAGCCAATTAAAGAAAATGCCATAAAATATTATAAAGATATTTCTTTTGGTATGATTAGAGTTGAAGTACTCTGTAATACTTGTGACGCGCATTTAGGTCACATTTTCCCAGACGGACCAGCACCCAGTGGATTGCGTTATTGTATTAATTCTGAATCTATGATTTTAGATAAAAAATAATTAAAAAAGCATCATTGCCAGCAAACCGAAACAATCTATTTGATGCAATAAAGATTCCTTGATGTGTTGCTTATTGGTAATAATAAAAATAAAAAATGAGTAAAAGTTTACAAATTGCCACTCTAGGTGGTGGCTGTTTTTGGTGTACAGAAGCTGTATTTCAAGAAGTAAAAGGCGTAGAAAAAGTTGTTTCTGGCTATGCTGGTGGCAATGCTCCTGGAAGACCAACATATCGCGAAATATGCTCTGGCTTGTCAGGCTTTGCTGAAGTAGTTCGAATTACTTTTGATCAAAGTGTTATTTCATATGAAGATATTTTAGTCATTTTTATGACTACTCACGATCCAACCACCTTAAATAGGCAAGGTGCAGATAGAGGCACTCAATATCGTTCGGTAATTTATTATCACAATGAAACGCAGCAAAAAATTGCGAAGGAAGTATTGGAACAAATACAAAATTATTATAACGATACAATTACAACAGAACTAAGTCCTTTACCTACTTTTTACGAAGCCGAACAGGAACACCAGAATTATTATAGAGAAAACACAAAACAAGGATGTTGTAGTTATGTAATTGAACCAAAATTAGCAAAATTAAGAAAGCTACATGCTAATAAATTGAAATAACTCATACTTTCCTTTAGAAACAGGGATCTATTTTAAAATAAGATGATAAAACTTTTCGGAAAAGAAAGCTGCCATAAAACGAAGTATTATAAAAAAATTTTGGAGATGCGTAATTTAAATTACGCATTTTTAGATGTAGAAAATAATAAAGAAAATGAAATAGAATTACGTAATTTATATAAAAATAGAAAATTGAATTTCCCAACAATTACTGTTCATGACAAGAAGCTTAGAAACCCTACTGAAAAAGACCTTCAAAAATGGATTGACAAATTATTATAAGAGAAAATTTAACTAAATAAAAACAAAAAAATTTTGTTTTTAAATACTTTACTTCAATAATAATTTTATCAAACTTTCACCTAAAACTAAATAGGCGAAAGAAACAAATAGCTAACGTTTATTTGTCTTTTCGGAGAAATAATTAATTTTAAAAAAATAACTTATAAATATTTTTAAGTATATTTGACGCTATTAAAAAAAATGAAAATGAAAAAATTATTTTATCCCCTCATTGTTCTTTCTTTAGTTTTTACATCCTGCGGAGACCCAACATCAAAAGAATATAATTACGCTCCCACAGCTGTTGACGACGTTGGTTTTGCAGCTTCAGACTTGCTTACTAATATAACTGTTTTAATTAACGATGACTTTGGACTCGATGGTCCAAATTCAGAGCCAATCTCTCTACCCTCTGAGACCTCCGCTAGCGGCGGCACTTTAGTAGTAAACGATGGAGGAACGTTTAATGACCCTACAGATGATTCTATAGATTACACTTCGCCATCTAAATTTATTGGTGATGATACTTTCGAATATTCGATAACAGATAGTAATGGAAATAGCTCTACAGCGACTGTGACTGTGACTGTTCAGGATACAATTAATCCCGGATTTACTGATGGTGTTTATGTATTTACAGTAACTGGTGCAAATAACCAAGAGGTATCCATTAAAAAAGCTACATTGAAAGGGCCTTCTGGCGCATTAAACCTTCCTGAAACCGTAGAAAATGACGGTATAACTTTCGCAGTAACTAGCATAGCAGAGGAGGGTTTCGCATATTGTTATGATATAACAAGTGTTAATATTCCAGAAAGCTATACAAGCATTGGAAACCTTGCTTTTTACGATTCTTCTTTAATAACAGATATTACTATTGCAGATACTGTATCAATTATGGGAGAGAATGCTTTTGGTGAATGTAAAAGTTTGACTAACATAAACATTCCAACCGGAACTGCTCATTTAGCAGATAATCTGTTTTTTGGATGTGCAAGTTTATCAGATATTACCATACCATCTTCCATAACCAGCATAGGCAATTCTACTTTTTACAACTGCAACAGCTTAAATAATGTTACAATACCAGATAGTGTGGTTAATGAAAATATGGGCGCTGCAGTCTTTGGTTACTGCAACGGTTTAACCAATGTAACTTTTCCAACTGCTTTTACAATAATTCCAGAATCTACTTTTTACGCTTGTAATAATCTAGAGAGCTATACGATACCAAGTAATATAACCACAATAAGTTCAAATGCTTTTTATGCATGCTCCGTTTTAGAAGAAATTATTATACCAGAAACTGTAACTTCTATTGGTTCAGCTGCCTTTGGTTTATGCATTAATTTAAGGAAAGCAGAAATTCCAAATAATTTAACAATATTGCCAGACAATTTGTTTTACAAATGTGAAAGTCTAAAAGATGTTAACATACCAAGCAATCTTACTAGACTAGGAAATGGTGTTTTTTATGAATGTCTTACTTTAGAAAATATTAGTTTACCTAACAGCATAACAAGTATTGGAGAGAATGCTTTTGGAAAGTGTGATGATTTAATGAATTTTGATTTACCAAGTAACTTAACAACATTAGAGGCGGGTATTTTTTATGACTGTGCTAGTTTAACTGAAATTAATATTCCTAGCGGTGTAACAAGCATTAAAAAAAATGCTTTTGCTGGTTGTGCAAGCCTCAAAGAAATAACGATTCCGGATGGTGTAACGGCTATACCTGAGCAAGGGTTTTATAATTGTACTAGCTTAACTACAATTGTTTTTCCCGATAATTTAACAGAAATAGGTCAATTTGCTTTTGGTAATTGTTACAGTCTTACAAGTTTTGAAGTTCCAAACACAGTCACAAAGATTTTACCACGAACTTTTTATCAGTGTACAAGTTTAACGGATGTTATTATCCCTAACAGTATAACCAGTATTGAAAGTGAAGCTTTTTATAATTGCAATGGACTGAAAAATGTATCTATAAATTTGGTAACGCCTTTAGACATAGATGCGAATGTTTTTGATTTTATTTCTTTGAATGATGTAACTTTAAAAGTGCCTTCTAATTCAACTTCAACTTATAAGGCTGCTGATGTTTGGCAAGATTTTGGCACAATAACTGGATTATAACATATACTTAGTTAAGTATTGAACAAAATAATAATTTAAAAAAGGTGGTATAAAAATTATTTTTACACCACCTTTTTTATTAATCTTAATTTTGAAGGATTTATTTTAAAAGTATCAAATAAAAAAAATGAATATGATAAAAAGTTAATCTATACTTGTTTCATAAAATGCTATTATAATTAGTCCTTTTTTAATATTTACTTTTTCGCTTCCTCTAAGTCTTCATTATTTAGCAATCATATTTATATAGTGATAAAAAACAGCTATTGATATATCCCTAAGATTTAAAATAGAATATCATTAAAATTGTATAAGAGATGAATGAGTAACAACCTTATGTGTTTTTACAAATAACGAAGAGGAAGTTTATTTTCTAAATTTTGTAAACATTTCTCAATTAAAAAAATATACTCGATAAGATAAAATTATAATATTAAATTAAAAAATAACTAATAAATGTAAAAATACAATTCTATTCATTAAGATATTTAAAATGTGAAAAATAGCATTATTTAGAGTTTCTGAAAAGTAATATAATTTTAGTTAAACAAAAGGTTTACAATGTTTAAAGGAATCAAAAACTCTTCTCAAATTGAATTACTATTGTAAAAAAAATAATATATTTGCAGTTATTTAAAAAAAATGTGGTTGTTAAACTATGTCATCATTTAAATAAATTGCAAAAAACTTTAAAAAAAAAATTAAAAATGATGAGATTAATGATATCAAAAACTTTTCTCTTGTGTTTAACAAAAATTTGTATATGTTTTTTGTTTCTTGTTAATGTTACCGTTTTCTCTCAAGACAAACCTCTATCATCCCAAACAAAAAAACAATCTTTGTACACTGATATGAACGAAGATGATTTGATGAAAACAACAAACGACTTAATTACAAGAAAAGAATATAACAAAGCAACCTTTTTTTTATCACAGCACTACAGTAATTTTTCTAACAATTTAAGAGTAAATTGGATTTACGGCTATGCCCTTTCTATGAATGGCGATAAAAAACAGGCAGAAGCTAAATACATAAAAGCAATTTCTATTTCTCCTGATAATAAAAACCTTCAAATAGATTATGCTAGGTTTCTTTATGATATGGGGAAAATTGATAAAGTAGCATCTATTTTATCTAAATTTATGGACTCTGAATCTAAAAATGCTGAATTATTATTAATGCAAGCTAACATTAGCTTTTGGAAAGGTAATTTAAACAATGCACGAAAGAAAATTGATAGAATTCAAGAAATCTATCCCAATTCAAAAATTACGAATAGTTTAGTACAGCAAATAAACGAATTATCTGCGGTTTATCTAAAAACCAATTTTGAATACCAATCGGACTCGCAACCTTTAAACTTTTTTGCTCAACATATAAATCTAGAACAATATAAATCTAGATTTTTAAATCCTAAATTAGAAATATCTAGCTATCATTTTTCACCTCAAAAAGAATTAGCGATCATTGTTAAAGCCAGCAATAAATTTCAATTTAACAGATTAAAACTTATAGCAAATCTGACTGGAGGGGTTTATAAAAATCTTTCCGGAAAAGCAGATTGGGTTGGTGGTCTTAATTTTAGTAAAAAATTAATCCAAAACCTATCATTAAATCTAGGATTTTCTAAAAAACATGAGCTAGGTACAATAGCAAGCACTGCTTTTAACTTAACGTCTCAAAATGTTTTTGGAGAAATAGATTACAAAAATAAATGGTTACTATTTTATGCCGGATACAATCAACAATTTTTTGAAGAGGATAATGAAAGAAAATTAAAAGACAATGAAATACAGTCAATTGGAACTTGGGTTTTAACGCAACCTATAAGTATTAGAAAATTTAATTTTCAATTGGGGTATAGTTACAGCTATACAGATGCAAAAGATGTTTTATTTTTTTATGACAATGAAGGTGTAGGTGCTTATGACCCTTACTTTACACCAAAGAAACAACAAATTCACTCTGGCTTATTCATCGTAAATTATAAACCAACAAAAAAATTATTAGTTGAAGCAAAAGTGAATTATGGTTTTAATGCTACCATAAGAAATCCTTACTCTATAAATAATATTGAAGTTGATGGTTTCTATGATGAGACTTTTACTCCTGTAGAATATACAGGAAGTATTAGTTACAATTTATCAAATGGTTTCGGAGCAAAAATCACATATATAAACCAAGAAACATTTTTCTACACAAGAGAAAATATTAACCTAGGATTAAATTTTAATATTTAATGAATTCAAAATTACGGAACGATTTATGGAAATTTAAGGAGGCTAAAAGAGTAACTAGCTTAGACAAAGCTATCTTCTTAGGATTAACACTTGCGGGATTAATAAGCATGTTTAAATTAATGGAATGGTGGTTTAGAGCAGAACATATTGATAATTTTTTTTTATTTATTATTTTAAGTTTATTTTTTGGCTACGGAAATATTAGGATAGCTCTAATCTGGATTAATTATTTACGCATTCAAAAACCAAAAGAAGTACCTGTTCCAGAAAAAAACTTAAGTGTTGCTGTTTTTACAACCTCTTCTCCTGGAGAGCCTTTATCGATGTTCGAAAATACTTTTAAAGCCCTAAAAAACTTAAACTACCCTCACACATCTTATTTACTAGATGACACAGGAGATGTAGCCTTTAAAGAGCTAGCAGAAAAATATGGGGTGGTATGGTTAGATTTACCAAATATACCAGGAGCTAAAGCAGGTAAAATTAATGAAGCTTTAAAAATAACAAAAGAAGATTTTATTTTAGTTCTAGACCCAGATCATATTGTCTTTCCTAATTTTTTAGATCAAACACTAGGATTTTTTCAAGATGAAAAAGTAGGCTTTGTTCAAGTAAGTCAAGGTTATTACAATATGTTTCGTTCTTTTACTGCGCAAGCAGCAGCAGAACAAACCTATGTCTTTTATGGACCTACACAAATGGGTCTGTTTGGTTATGGTGGCGCTGTAGCCATTGGTGCAAATTGCACTTTTAGAAGAGACGCATTAGAAAGTATTGGGGGGCATGCTAAGGGTTTATCAGAAGATTTAAATACATCAATTAGAATTCATTCAAAAGGATGGAAATCGATATACAATCCTGTAATTGTAAGTCGTGGTTTAGTTCCTGAAGACTTTACTTCATTTTGTAAGCAACAATTAAAATGGGCAAGAGGGGTTTTTGAAATGCTGTTTGATGAAATGCTAAAAGCCTCAAAAACATTAACTTTTTGGCAAAAATTATCGTATTTATCCATAGGGACCTACTATTTAGTTGGACCAATGACTGCCTTCTTTATTTTTGTTCCTTTGTTATTTTTTACAACAAAAATAAGTCCTGCTAGTATGGATTTTACTGAATTTATTCAACTAGGAGCCCCTATTGTATTAGTTGCAATATTGATATATGCCCACGCTCAAAGTTTTTTGTGCGATAAGAAAACAGAAAAGGGGATTCATTGGAGAGGTATGGTTTTAAAGTATTCTTGTTGGCCTGTATATACGTATGCTTTTTGTTTAGCCATCATTAACAAAAAAGTTCCTTATATCCCAACAGCAAAAGTAGCCGTAAAAGGTTTTATGAGTCCTTTTGTAAAACCACTAATTTTATACTGTATTGTATTTATATTTGTCCTAGTAGGAGTTTATATTGAAAGAAGATATATGCTTAATACAAGTGAATTGATTCTTTCTGCCGAAAAAACTTGGGGGATGATAGGATTTGCAATGATTGCTTTTATCCAATTTTTAGGAGGTATAGTAGCTGCCTATAAATCTTTATATCTCAAAGCAGAAAATGCTTGGAGCCGAGTAGTAATAACAGCAGATAAAAAATTTAAGGTCAAATAACAAAAATATACGCAAATTTTTTTTAGTAGAAAAAAGCCGATTCGCATAGTAAGAATATAAAAAATATAGTAAAAGTAGCACCAAATATAAAATAATTAAGGAGATTGAAAAACACATCTATGAATACAAAAACTAATATTATTTAAGGAGCAATTCCCTCTAGAATAATGTGTTTTGACAATTTATAGATAACAATAAAAAAATAAAGGTTTCGAGGCCAGAATTAGCATTGAATAAGGCTTTACAATCGATCAACATCAAAAAAAAATATGACATCATTTAAAAGAATTTTTAATGTATTGCTGGCCGTAGTGCTAGGTTATTTTATAATTTACGGTTTAGCATCTGTAAGTAAAAGCTCTAAAGGCCCAATAGGAGGATTTCTAGAAAACTTAAGCAATATGGTTAAAAACTTTGAGCAAGATAATATATTAGAAAAAAGAGAAAAAAATAGAGGAAAAAAATTAGAATGGTTTAATGATCAAAGAAACAATAAGTTCGCCCTTCTAAAAAGCAAAAGTATTCTTTTTGGAGCCGCAGATGATAATAATGGAAAATCTTATGAAAATATTATCAATTTAGAAGACTCGTTAGCAATAACATTTCCTATTATTCAAATTTACAGAGCTTGGGGAGAAAGTAAAGAACATAAATTTCCTAAAAATGAAGTTGATGCAATTATTAGGATTGGGTCTGTACCAATGATTACTTGGGAACCTTGGTTGACAACATTTTCAAAAGAAAATTTTCCAAAAATTAAAGATATGGAGCAAAGAGACAATCATGGACTGTCTTCTGTTGCGAATGGTGATTATGATGTTTATATAAAAGAATGGGCAACAGATGCAGCAAAAGTAGGTCATCCTATTTATTTGAGAGTAGGACATGAAATGAATGACTCATATCGATATAAATGGGGGGCAATGAATAATGATCCTTCAGAGTTTGTTGCTGCATTTAAACATGTAAAAGATGTATTTGATTCCGTTGGAGCGACAGATATTATATGGGTTTGGAGTCCACATATAGCTAAAGGGAAGTTTCCGGAATATTACCCAGGAAATGACTATGTAGATATTATTGCAACAGGAGCTTTGAATTATGGAACCAGTGCAAACTTTAGTGACTGGTGGACTTTTGAAGAGACTTTTGGTAAATATTATGACCAATTAGCTTCTTTTTACAAACCAATAATGATTGCAGAATTTGGTAGCTTAAAAATAGGTGGAAGTAGAGCGAAATGGTTTGGAGATGCTTTTGAAAATTTTAACACTAAATATCCTTTTGTAAACACAATTTTATTTTTTCATTATGCAAGTGATAAAACTCTTACTTATAATAAAGATTTAAATTGGGCTATAAAAGATGATCCTGAAGTGACTACTGCAATCAAAAATGCTCTAAAAAAGTGGCCATCAAATATCAAGCAACCAGGAATGGAGTAACTATTATTGACCTTAGTAAGTTTTGAAGTAAAATCATATCTACTATTTATCAATTTAAATTTTTTCTATCGGCACTAGTACGAATAGTGCTGATTGTTGTGTACTTTATTCCATTACAGCTGCTTATATAAGTGCAAATCTTTGTTTATTTTCAAGCACGTATTAATCTTTCATTATTTAGAAACCGCTATCTTTTAAAGCACGTATCTTACCTATCAGATCTTTACATTTTTTTTGAATGTAACACTAGAATTGTCATCTATTGTAATCATCAAATAACCATTAAAATGCAGAAGAAATACGTAACTTGTACGTGCATAGAAAGATGAGCGCACCAATAATTACGTTTATCACTAAAAAGCTAAGAACTCCTTCGGATAAAGACCTTCAAAAATGGATTAAAAAATTATGATGAAACTACATATAACAGATACCTTCACCCAAGAAAATCCCTCAGATACCGTTTTAAAAAACTCTAGAAGACAAGTTACTGAAGCCGTTTTTTCATATGTTAATCCAAAAAAAACGGAAGCACCACAAGTTATTCATGTTTCTCAACAAATGGCGACTGAATTGGGTATTTCTGAACAAGAAACAAATTCAGATATCTTTAAAAATCTTTTTACTGGAAATACTATTTATCCAAAGACAAAACCTTACGCCATGTGTTATGGAGGTCATCAATTTGGCAATTGGGCAGGACAATTGGGTGATGGTAGAGCCATAAATTTATTTGAAGTTGAACACCATAACAAAAACTGGAAAGTACAATTAAAAGGTGCAGGCGAAACACCATACTCAAGAACCGCAGATGGTTTAGCTGTGTTACGCTCATCGGTTAGAGAATATTTATGTAGTGAAGCGATGTTTCATTTGGGGGTGCCAACAACCCGCGCCTTGTCCTTATGTTTGTCTGGTGATCATGTTTTGCGCGATATTTTATATGATGGAAATCCTGCCTATGAAAAAGGGGCAATTGTTTCCAGAATTTCGCCAAGTTTTTTACGCTTTGGAAGTTATGAAATTTTTGCAGCCAGAAAAGATATTAAAAACTTAACTTCACTAGTTAATTATACCATCAAACATCATTTTTCGCATTTAGGAGCTCCATCTAAAGAAAGTTATATCCAATTCTTCAAAGAAGTTTCCGTGCGCACTTTAGACATGATCATTCATTGGCAAAGAGTTGGTTTTGTACATGGCGTAATGAATACAGATAATATGTCTATTTTAGGTTTAACCATAGATTTTGGGCCTTATGGTTGGCTAGAGGACTTTGATTATGGTTGGACACCAAACACCACAGATAACCAACATAAACGATACAGGTATGGAAATCAGCCTAATATTGGTTTATGGAATTTGTATCAACTCGCAAATGCTTTGTATCCAATTATTGAAGATGTAGCGCCTTTAGAAGAAATTCTAGATCAATATAAAGTTGACTTTCAAGAGAAATCTTTTCAAATGATGAAATCTAAATTAGGATTATTTTTTGATCATGAAAATGATTTAAACTTGATTCAAACTTTAGAAGATAATTTGCAATTAGTTGAAACAGACATGACCATTTTCTTTAGAAGTTTAAGTAATTTTTCTAATGAAAAAACAGCTTTTGAATTGATTAAAAAAGCGTTTTATGATTTAGATAATATTTCTGGTGATGTAAAAAATCAATGGAATTTATGGTTTAAAAATTACAATAGTAGATTGCAACTAGAATCACTTTCTCATGCGCAAAGAAAAGAAAAAATGGATGCTGTAAACCCTAAATATGTTTTGCGCAATTATATGTCTCAATTAGCAATTG
Source organism: Polaribacter sp. Hel1_33_78 (assembly GCF_900106075.1). NCBI lineage: Bacteria > Pseudomonadati > Bacteroidota > Flavobacteriia > Flavobacteriales > Flavobacteriaceae > Polaribacter > Polaribacter sp. Hel1_33_78. The sequence goes on along the minus strand of NZ_LT629794.1, from coordinate 468,403 downwards.
ACAAAGCAGATGAGGGTGATTATTCTTTAATTGATGTATTATATCAACTATTAAAAAGCCCTTATTCTGAGCAACCAGCAAATGAAAAATGGTTTGCAAAAAGACCTGAATGGGCAAGAAATAAAGTGGGCTGTTCAATGTTATCTTGCAGTTCTTAAAAAAAAATTACATATGAAATTAGGATTAGGAACAGCCGCTTTAGGAAGGCCACAATATATTAATGTTCGTGCGGGGAACAGTAATAATTCTGATTTGGAAGCTTTCAGAAAACATAGTTTTTCAGTTTTGGAAGAAGCCTATAAACTAGGTGTGCGATATTTTGACACAGCTCCAGGCTATGGTTTAGCAGAAGAATTAGTTTTAGAATGGTTGCAAACTAAAAACGACGACTCTATTGAAATTGCCACAAAATGGGGATATACCTACACCGCAAATTTCGATGTAAACGCAACTATACACGAAGTAAAAGAACACAGTTTCTCTAAATTAAATGAACAATGGAATTTCTCTAAACAACTACTTCCCTACTTAAAAGTATATCAAATTCATTCTGCAACTTTAGACACAGGAGTATTAGAAAATAAAGAAGTTTTAAAACAACTGGCTTTTTTAAAGAAAGAAGATAATCTAAAAATAGGTTTAACAACCACAGGAACAAATCAAGTTGAAATCATTAAAAAAGCATTAGATGTTTTGGTTAACGGAGAACAATTATTTGACATGTTTCAAGTGACGTATAATTTTTTAGATCAAAGTTTAAGCGAAATCTTTAAGGATTTAATACATCAAAATAAATCGATTGTTATCAAAGAAGCATTAGCAAATGGTCGAGTTTTTAGAAACCAGCACTATAAGCATTATGATCAAATGTATGCTGTTTTAGAAAGTTTATCAAAAAAACACACCGTTGGTATAGATGCAATTTCTTTAAAATATTGCACACAAACAATTCCCGAAAGTATTGTTTTAAGCGGAGCCAGTGATATTGGGCAACTAAAAGAAAATTTAAAATTAACTTCTTTTTCTCTTTCTCCTGACGAAATTAAACTGTTAGATTCTTTAAAAGTAAGCTCAAAATTTTATTGGGCAGAAAGAAAGAAATTACAATGGAATTAACCAAAATAGGTTTTGGAGGTGGTTGTCATTGGTGCACAGAAGCTGTTTTTCAATCTTTAAAAGGAGTATCACAAGTAAACCAAGGTTGGGTTGCTTCAATAAATGAAAATAACACTTTTTCAGAAGCTGTTATTGTTCAATTTGATGATCGAAAAATTGATTTAAAAACATTGATAGAAATTCATTTATTGACCCATAAAAGCACGAGTAATCATTCTATGAGAAATAAATATCGCTCTGCAGTTTATTACTTTTCTAATCATCAAAAAGAAGAAAGTGCACATATAATTAAAGTATTACAATCAAATTTTGAAAATAAAATTATTACTAAAGTATTAGAATTTAAAAATTTCAAACCCTCATCAGAAGAGTTTCAAAATTATTATGAATCTAATCCTGAAAAACCATTTTGTAAAACACATATACATCCAAAATTGAAGTTAATAATGCAAAAATTTTCAAAAAACATTGATCAGCGTAAAGTAAATCATATTAATCCGACTATATCATAAATCCGACAATTATGAGCATACTACAAAACATTAAAAATTATTTCACTTCTAAAGCTGAAGGAAATACATCAGAAAAAGCACCTGTTGGAATTTGTCCAAATTGTTGGGGAAAACAAGAATGGGAAGGTGAGTTTTATACATTAAACAAAGGAAATAAATTGGTGGGCTATGATCAGACTTACAACAATTTCATCAATAAAATAGTAGAAAAAAATGTAAGTGGAATTAGTATCAATGAAGATACTTACAAATGTGAAACTTGCGAGATAAGCTATACATAATAACTTTAAAAGTTCTATATTTAAAGCTCAATTTTCATTATTCTAAATGATTCACGAACTTAAAGAAATTATTAATCAAGCATTAGCCAATCAGCAAAAGGGATTGAAAAATGTCTTGGCTACTGTTGTTTATTTAAAGGGTTCTTCTTATCGAAAACCAGGAGTTAGAATGCTCATTTCTGAGGATTTAAATACTGTAGGAGCTGTAAGTGGTGGCTGTGTAGAAAAAGAAATTATTCACAGAGCGAGCAGTGTTTTTTTAAATAATCAATCAAAAATAATTACCTACGATGGTCGATATAAATTAGGTTGCGAAGGCATTTTATATGTTTTACTTGAACCCTTCTTTATTTCTAATGCTTTTATAAACACTTTTTCTGATGCATCTGCAAATAGAGAATCCTTAAAAATAGAAAGTTATTTTTCAAAAAAAGATGAAGCTTTTGGTAATTTTGGCTCTCTAATAACTTTTAAAAATAACGAGCAATTTGTGTTTTCAGATACTTTTGATTTTAAAACTAAAAAGAATATTAACATTTTCACTCAAACCTTACAACCAAACTTTAAATTAATAATTATTGGAGGTGAGCATGATGCTGTAAAACTATGTAAAATTGCTTCCAATTTAGGATGGCAAATTGACGTAATCACCTCAATAAAAGACAGTAAACAAATCAAAGATTTTCCTGGTGCGAATACCTTAATTGGTAATACTCCTGAAACTATAGAGTTTTCTAACATTGAAGAAAATACTGCTATTGTAATTATGAATCATAGTTATGTGCAAGATTTAAAATATGCTGTAAAACTTTCTAAATATTTACCAAAATATATTGGAATTTTAGGGGCACCAAAAAGAAGAGAACGTTTATTTAATGAACTTTTTGAGTTTGTACCTGATATTTGTGATGAGTTTTTGGAAACTATTTACACACCCGCTGGTTTGCATATTGGTGCCCAAACTCCAGAAGAAATTGCACTTTCTATTGTTGCAGAAATACTCTCTGTCATTAGAAAAAAAGAACCGTTTTCATTAAGAGAATTAAATGGGAAAATTCATAGTTAACGGATGAAAAATATTGCTGTTTTAATATTAGCTGCTGGAAAATCATCAAGAATGCACAGCATAAAACAGTTAGAAAAAATCAATAACAAAACGCTTTTAGACATTACTTTAGAGAAAGCAAAAAGGATTTCTCCTACTGCTACTTTCTGTGTTTTAGGCGCCAATTCTGATCAAATAAAACAAGGTATCACGATAGAAAATATTGAGCTTATTGAAAACAACAACTTTGAAGATGGCTTGAGTTCAAGCATCATTTCTGGAATTCAATATTTTAGAAAACAACAATTAAATTTCGATGGTGTTTTTATTTTGTTGGCGGATCAACCTGCAATTAAACTCTGGTATTTAGAAGCTATGCTGAATTTATTTCAAGAAAATAAAAACCTAATTATTGCATCAAATTATGGAGTAAAACTGGGTGTTCCTGCTATTATTCCAGAGAAATATTTTAACGATTTACTATTGATAAAAGGAGATCAAGGAGCTAAAATTTTTATCAATAAAAGGAAAAGTGAAGTTCTTTGTCCAAAATCAACCACAAACTTCTTTGATATAGATACAAAAGAAGACTTGCAGCTCTTTAAAAAATCAATTTTAAATAGTTAATTTCGCGCCTATGAAACTAATCAAAAATTTATTCTTTCTTATAATAGTTCTAATGATTTCTGCCTGTGCATCAATGAAAATGCAGGTTGCAGAAAACCAAAACCTAGAATATAAAAAAGATAGTTCTAAATTGATCCACTCGTTTTACTTAATTGGTGATGCTGGCAATTCAACTTTAACTAAAGACGCTCCTGCTTTACGTTATTTAAAAGAAAAAATTAAAGGAGCCCCTAAAAAGTCAACACTTCTTTTTTTAGGAGACAATGTGTATGAAAGTGGAATTCCGAAGAAAAGTTCTAAAAAATATCCTTTAGCGCAAAGAAGAATTACAGCGCAGACTGAAGTTGCTGAAAAATTTAAAGGAAAATCAATTTTTATTCCAGGAAACCATGATTGGTATAATGGTTTAAAAGGTTTAAAACGAGAAGAAAAATTAGTTGAAAATGTATTGGGTAAAAATTCTTTTTTTCCTCAAAATGGATGTCCTTTAGCAAAAGTTGAAATTTCTAAAGATATAGTTTTAATTATTATCGATACACATTGGTATTTAACAAACTGGGACAATCATCCAACAATAAATGATAAATGTGAAATTAAAACTAGAACAAAATTTTTTGATGAATTTGAAGGTTTAATAAAAAAAGCAAGGGGTAAAACAACCATTGTAGCAATGCATCATCCGATGTTTACAAATGGTTCTCATGGAGGCAAACACTCTTTTTCAAGCCATATGAGTCCTTTACCAATTTTAGGAACTATCAAAAATTTAATTCGAGAAACCTCTGGGATTTCAAATGCAGACATCCAAAATAAAAAATACAATGCACTTAAAAAACGTATCGTAACACTTTCTCAAGAAAATGACAAAACCATTTTTGTTTCTGGTCATGACCACAATTTACAATACATAGTCCAAGATAATATTCCTCAAATTGTAAGTGGTTCTGGCTCAAAAACAATGGCTACAAAATTGTCTAAAGGAGCAAAATTTACATATGCGGCTCAAGGTTTTGCAAAGTTAGACATTTATAAGAATGGGGCATCAGAAGTAAGTTTTTATGCTATAAATGACAGTAAAATTGTGTATAAAACTCAAGTACTCTCAGCCAATGAAAAAAAGACTTTTACAACGTTTCCAAAAAATAGAATTACAGAAAAAAAAGCCTCTATTTATACTAAAGAAGAAATCACAAAGAGCAAAACATATCGTTTTTTATGGGGTGAACGTTATCGAAAATATTTTGGGACAGAAGTAAAAGCCCCAACAGTAAATTTAGATACGCTTTTTGGCGGGTTAAAACCTGTTAGAAAAGGTGGAGGACATCAATCTAAATCATTAAGATTAAAGGACAAAAAAGGACGCGAATATGTGATGCGTGCCTTACGAAAGAATGCTGTACAATATTTGCAAGCTGTCGCTTTTAAAGATCAATATATTGAGGGACAATTTGATGGCACCGCCACTGAAAATTTATTATCTGATGTTTTTACAGGCTCACATCCTTATGCACCCTTTACCATCGGAAAACTGTCTGACGCAGTAGGTGTTTATCACACAAATCCTGTTTTATATTACATACCAAAACAAAATAGTTTAGGACATTTTAATGATGAATTTGGTGATGAATTGTACATGATTGAAGAACGTGCTGCTTCTGGTCATGGAGACAAAGCTAGTTTTGGTTTTGCGAACAAAGTAATTAGTACAGATGATTTATTAAAAAAAATAAACAAAAACGATACTCATATTTTAGATGAAGAAGCCTATATAAAAGCCCGCTTATTTGACATGTTAATTGGAGATTGGGATAGACATGAAGATCAATGGAGATGGGCCGTATTTAAAGAAAAAAAGAAAACTATTTATAGACCGATTCCTAGAGATAGAGATCAAGCATTTTCTATTTTTGGTGATGGTGCTTTGTTAAATACAGTGACTAAAATAGTGCCTGCATTGCGTTTAATGCAGTCTTATTCAGATGAATTAAAAAGCCCTAAATGGTTTAATTTAGAACCTTATCCTTTAGACATGGTTTTAATTTCAAAATCCGATAAAAATATTTGGAATAACCAAGTGAAATTAATTCAAAATAATATCTCAGATGCTGTTATAGAGGATGCTTTTACTAATTTTCCTGAAGAAGTTAAGGATGAAACTATATTAGAAATAAAAAGAAAATTACAAGGGAGAAGAAGTAATTTACAGAAAATTTCTGACTCTTATTTTAAACATATAAACAAATTTCAAATTATTAGAGGTACTCAAAAAAATGATTGGTTTGATATTGAGAGATTGGAAAATGGAAAAACAAAAATTACAGTCTACACCATAAAAAAAGGTGCTAAACATAGGATGTTTCATCAGCGAATTTATAATACATCTGAAACGAAAGAAATTTGGATTTATGGTTTAGACGGCGAAGATAATTTCATAGTAAAAGGTGAAGAAAAAGACCCTATTAAAGTAAGAATTATAGGCGGCCAAAATAATGATACATACAAAATCTTAAATGGAAAAAATGTAATTATGTATGATTATAAATCGAAGAAAAACAGCTTTCAAACTAAAAATGGAAAAAAGAAATTAACGGATGATTATAATATAAATGTGTACGATTATAAAAAGTTAAAGAATAGCCAAAACGTATTTACACCAACAGTTGGTTTTAATCCTGATGATGGCGTAAAAATTGGATTTGCAAACATTTATACAGCTTATGGTTTTGAAAGAAATCCTTTTACTTCGCAACACTTAATTTCAGGTGCTTACTATTTTGCGACAAATGGTTTTGAGCTTAATTACTCTTCTGAAATTGCAAACGTATTTAGCCACTGGAACCTTGGTATAAATGCTACTTTTACCAGTCCTAATTACTCCATTAATTATTTTGGGTTAGGCAACAACTCTATTAATCTTGAAGCCAATGATTTAAAAGAAGAAGATTATAACCGAGTGAAAATTAGTAAATTCTTTACGGGTACTTTTATTCATTGGAAGGGCGATTTAGATGCAAAAATTAAACTTGGTGTTAAATATCAACAAATTAAAATAGACAATACAATTAACCGGTTTATAAATACTGATTTTACTGCAAATAATGATATTTTCGAAAAGCAAGAGTTTATAAATACCGAAGCAAGTTATCGTTATGAGAATTTAGATAATATTGCTTTTCCAACAATGGGTATGAAAACTGAATTAGTAGCTGGATATACATCAAACTTAAATAATAACAACAATTTTGGATACCTTATTCCTTCAATTTCTTTTGATTACAAATTAATTTCTAGCGGGCAATTAGTGTTCGCAACAAAATTGAAAAGTCATTTTACCTTTGGTGATTCTTATGAATTTTATCAAGCAGCAAACATTGGCGGTAATGATGGCTTAAGAGGATATAGAAATCAGCGTTTTACAGGCAAAAATTCATTTTATCACAATTCTGATATTCGTTTAAATTTAAGGCGATTTAAAACGAGTTTATTACCTTTAAACATTGGTATATTTGGTGGATTTGATTATGGAACTGTTTGGGGGCAACAAGACGACCTAGTTAAAAGCACGAAATTTAATACTTCCCTAGGAGGAGGAGTATTCTTTAACGCTGCAAACATGATGTCTGGGAATATTTCCGCTTTTAATAGTAATGATGGACTAAGAATCGCACTTACATTCGGATTTGCATTTTAAAATTTCATATGGCACAGATAGCATTAATTTTTGGTTCTTTATTTGGATTTACGGCTGTAATTTTTGGCGCTTTTGGCGCACATTTATTAAAGAAAAAACTAACGCTAGATAAATTACAAAGTTTCGAAACGGGTGTAAAATACCAAATGTATCATGCCATTGTATTACTTGTTTTAGGTTTTAATTTAGATACAAAGAAGAACATTGATAGCTATATAATTACTGCATTTATCATTGGCATTATACTGTTTTCTTTCTCTATTTATGGATTGGTAATTTCATCTGCAAAAAATAAAAAAGTAAAATTCTTAGGACCAATTACACCTTTAGGAGGTTTGTTTCTTGTGTTAGGTTGGCTACTTATGCTTTATAAATTTGTAGTTTAATTAACTTTCAATTCGTATAAATTACCCCCTACTCCATGTGCTTTTTCATCAGTGATTAATAATGTATAGTTATCTTTAAAACATAGACCCTCTTTTTGAGTTCTGTGTTCTAATTCAATTTTCTTCACATTACCTGATAAAAAATTATCCTCTTTATAGTCAGAAAAAATAAGAATATTTTTTTGTGACAATAATGCCACTTTTTTCCCATCAGCAGAAATATCCGCTGAAGTAATCCAACATTCTAAATCGTTACAATTTTCAAATTCACCAATTAATTTAGCAATATGTTTTCCTTTTTTTGCAGGAAGCTTATACAAAAAGGTTTTTCCATATTTATTATGTACTCTACTTTTTGTGAAAATATACATGTAACCTTTGAAGTAAAAAAAGGCTTCTGCATCAAAATACAAACCTTTCTTTTTTGGTGGAAATTTATGCTGATTTTCATATGTAAATTCTATTCTTATAGCTTCAGTATTCTTCTTTTTTAAATACTTTTCTTCAATTTTTAGAATTGTTAAATTCTTTCTTTTACTTAGGTTATTACCAAAATCACCAATGTAAATATTTCCTTTTTCATCTGAAGTTAAATCTTCCCAATCATGATTTTTATTTTTTATATAAACTTCTCTTTTTATTTTACCTTCCTCAGAAACGGCATAAATTTTTGACTCATTCCCCCCATCATTAAGCATCCAAATAAGATTTGAATTCCTTATCGTTTCATTTCCAGAAACTTCTTTTAGATTCTTGGGCAAATCTGCTAAAAAACTTAATTGCCCAAAATTTTGACAACTAATTAAGAATAGAAAAGTAAAAAAAGAAAAGATTTTTTTTAACATAAAAGGGAATCTATAAACATGAATTTGCTTTTGGCTTGTTATATTTTAAATTAAATTCTTTACCAACCGCCTGAAGCACCGCCACCACCAAAGCTTCCACCGCCAAAACCGCCGCCAAAACCGCCCGATGAACCTCCACCTGAGGAACCTCCAAAACCGCCTCCTCTACCAGCGTTACTTAAAATAATTGTATCAAAAATAATATCTGCAAGAGAACCTCTTCTAAAACGTTTTCCTCCTTTTCCATTATTTTTATTTCCTCTAGAAAGTAAAATTAAAATAACAATAACAATGATGACAAAAATAATAATCCCTGGATCAAACTCAGACTCTTGCTTTCTTGTTCCTTTAAATTCTCCATTTAAAGTCTTAAAAATATAGTCCGCCCCTTTATCCAAACCCCTATAATAATCTTCTTTCTTAAACTCAGGTATAATTATTCTTTCAATAATTCTTTTGCTCTGAAAATCAGTCATCAAATATTCAACTCCTTTTCCATTTTGGATTGCAATTTTTCTATCCTCTTTTGCCAATAGAACTAAAATTCCATTATCTTTTTGTGCATCTCCAATCCCCCATTTTTCTCCCCAATTTGCGGTTAAATAATTAATATTTTCTCCTTCCGTAGATGAAACTATAGCAATTACTATTTGGGTAGAAGTACTATCCGAATAGCGAACAAGCTTACTCTCAAGATTAGATTTCTGTGAAGTTGATAATAAATTTATATAATCATAAACACTCGTTTGAAACTCTGGCTTTTCAGGAATTTCAAATCCTTGGGAAAAAAGGTTTAGAGCACACGTAAAGATTATAAAGGTGAATATTCTCCTAGCAATAACTGACAACTGACAACCTATAGCTAAATTTTTCATCCTTTAGAAATATCATTAGAAAGTTCATTTTCATCGTCAGCTTTCCATGGGAAGTGTTCTTGTAATTCTTCTCCTGCTTTTAAAACTCCATCCACAATTCCATGTTTAAAATCACCATTTTTAAAATGATTTTGCATTACATCTTTGGTAGAATTCCAAAACTCTTTTGGCACAACTTTATCAATACCTTTATCACCATAAATCACAAACTTTTTATCATTTACAGCCACATAAATTAAGACTGCATTGGCATCTTTTGTGTTGTCCATTTTTAACAGATGAAATACTTCTAATGAACGTTCATAATGCTCTTTTTCTGATGAAGCTTCAATGTGAACACGTATTTCACCAGAAGTATTTTTCTCTGCAATTCTGATAGCAGAAATAATTTCTTGTTCTTCTTCATGAGTAAGAAATGCTTCTACTTTAGACATTTTTATTCTTTTTTATTCTTAAAATCGAAGTTTACATTTGGAGCATTTTCTGAACCTGCATTGGCTTGATATCTATCCATTTCATCAAAATTAAACATACCTGCTAACAAAGAATTAGGAAATATTTTAATATGTTTATTATAGTTATTTACGCCAGCATTAAAACGATCTCTAGCTACATTAATTCTGTTTTCTGTACCTTCTAATTGACTTTGTAATTCTAAAAAATTCGAATTCGCTTTTAAATCAGGATACCGCTCTACAACCAATAATAATTTTGATAAAGCGCCACTTAATCCTGCCTGAGCTTGTTGAAATTGAGCCATCTTTTCAGGGGTTAAATTGTTTGCATTAATAGTTGTTGATGTTGCTTTGGAACGAGCTTCAATAACTTGTGTTAATGTCTCTTTTTCAAAATCTGCTGCTCCTTGAACTGTTTTTACTAAATTTCCTATTAAATCATTTCTTCGCTGATAAGCACTTTCTACATTAGACCAAGTTGTTTTTGCATCTTCCTGAAAAACAACAGCTTTGTTATTGAATCCTTTAGCCCAATTGTATACCCCAAAAACAATGACAGCGATAACAATTACTGGAATTAACCATTTTTTCATAATTTCTAAATTTTAATTTTTATGTTGATGTTCTATTTTTTACAAATTTAGTCAATAATCTTTAGTACTTAAAGGGATGTTCCTCCGTCTAAAGTAATCGTTTGTCCTGTCATAAATTTTGTATTATCTGATGCTAACCAAACTGCAGCTTCAGCAATTTCTTCTGCTTTCCCATAGCGTTTCATAGGGATTACACTTCTCAAAATTGCATCCATTTCAGGTTTTGCTGCTATTAGTTGGTCTAATAAGGCAGATTCTGTATACCCAGGACACACTGCATTCACTCTAATATTTTTAGTCGCATACTCCATCGCAGCAGATTTTGTCATTCCTACTACTGCAAATTTACTCGCGCTATAACTTATATTATTCGGAGATGCCTTTAAACCTGCTAAAGAAGCAATATTTACAATATTACCTGCTCCTTGTTTTAAAAATTGCACCAATGCCAACTTCATACAATAAAAAACACCTGTTTGATTTACAGCAATCACCCTATCCCAATCTTTTAAAGAGGATTCATGTGTTCTTAATAAATTTGGTCCAATACCAGCGTTATTTACAATTACATCCAATCGCCCAAATTCTTCAACAGTTTTATTTATTAAATTTTCGACTTCTTCAAACTTTGCGACATTTGCTTTTATAGGACGAGATGTGCCTCCATTTGTTACAATTTCTTCCGCAACTTTTTTTGCACTTTCTAAATCAATATCAGAAACTACTACGATTGCACCATATTTTGCAAAATGAATTGCTGTTGCTTTTCCTATTCCTGAACCTGCCCCTGTAATGATTACTATTTTATTTTTTACTTCCATATTATTTACAAAAAATTAAACGTGAATTTGATAATGCTATTGACCTCGATTCTTCTGGATATTCAATATTTAAATTAAGATGATTGTGGTATAATTAATCAACTGATTTTGTTTTAATTGCCTTTAAAGCAAGCTTACAGCATAATTCTGCAGCTTTATTTAACTTCGAAAAACGCGGGTCTGTTGTCCATCCTTTAGAATATCTAAAATATATTTGCTGTGCAATTACAGCTATTTTGAACAATCCAAAAACATAGTAAAAAATCAAATTATCTATATTTCTCCCTGATTTTTTGGCATACATTTTTGCAATCTCACTTCTGATAGGATTTCCTACAAAAACAGTTGGAGAGGGAATTCCTTGTTTTATAAAATCATGATCAGATGCCACTGTCCAATATCCTAGAGATGTTCCCAAATCCATTAATGGATCTCCTAAAGTGGCCATTTCCCAATCTAAAACTGCCGAAATTTCCTGCCAAGAATCATCTTTAAAAACTACATTATCATACTTAAAATCATTGTGTATTAAGCAATGGTCATATGCAGTTGGTTGATGTAATTTCATCCATTTCATGATTATTTCTGCCTCTGGAAAATCGTCTGTCTTTGCTTTTAAATACTGTTTTCCCCAATTAGAAACTTGTCTTTCTACATAGCCTTCTGGCTTACCTAAATCGCCTAAACCAACATTCTTATAATCTACATTATGCAATTCTACTAGCGTATCTAACCAAGAATTTGCGATGGTTTTATAGTCTGCCTCTGGAATATTTCTGTTTTGTGCTTCTTTGTAATTTAAGATGACTCCTTCTACTTTTTCCATTATGTAAAAATCACTGCCTAAGATAGCTTCATCATCAGAAAACCCATACATCTTTGGAACTTTAGAAAACGCTTTATACAAAGCACTTTGCACCTTGAATTCGCGGCGCATATCATGTCCTCTTTTAATCGCTCCAATTGGTGGTTTTCTTAATACAAATTCTTTATTTTCAATCTCAAGCAAATAGGTTAGGTTAGAATATCCGTGTGTGAATTGTTGTATGGATAATTCACTTACCACAGAGTTAATTAATCCATTTTCTTGAAGGTACTTCTTCAATAAAACTTCATTTAATTCTTCTCCTTTTCTTACTTTTTGAATCCCCATTATTTACTTCCGTATTTTTTAATACAACTTTTACCTAGCTGATACATATGCACTTCGTCTGGACCGTCTGCTAAACGTAACATTCTTGAAATCGCAAAATAATGTGGTAAATAGGTGTCTGGTCCAACGCCTTTTCCTCCTAAAATTTGCATCGCTCTATCTATTACTTTTTGCGCCATATTTGGAGCGACAATTTTAATCATTGCTATGATATCTTTTGCTTCCTTGTTTCCTAATTTATCCATTTTATCAGCAGCTGAAAGTGTAAGTAAACGCGCTTGCTCTATTTCACATTGCGATTTTGCTATTTCATGCCGAATACTACTGTACTCATAAAATTTTTTCCCGAACGTTTCTCTTTCTAAAGTTCTTTTAGACATAAGCTCTAAGGCATATTGAGCCATCCCTACTAAACGCATACAATGATGAATTCGACCAGGACCTAATCTTCCTTGAGCAATTTCAAAACCTCTTCCTTCACCTAAAATTAAATTTTCTTTTGGTACTCTGACATTTTCTAAAATAATCTCGGCATGCCCTTCTGGCGAATCTAAATAGCCTAAAACTGAAAGTGGTCTTACAATTTTTAACCCTTTCGTATTCATAGGAACTAATACCATACTTTGTTGCTGATGTCTCGGTTTTGAAGCATCTGTTTTACCCATAACAATGGCAACTTTACAATGAGGATCCATAGCACCTGAAGACCACCATTTTCTGCCGTTGATTACATATTCATCACCTTCTAAAATAATGGAGGTTTCAATATTTGTTGCGTCTGAAGACGCTACTTGAGGCTCTGTCATTAAAAAAGCAGAACGTATATCACCCTTCATTAAAGGTGTTAACCATTGTTCTTTTTGAGTATCATTTCCATATTTTGCTAATACTTCCATGTTACCTGTGTCTGGCGCAGAACAGTTAAAAATTTCTGAAATCCAGATTTTTTTCCCCATAATTTCTGCCAAAGAAGCATATTCTAGATTTGTTAATCCTGGACTTAAGTTTCCATAATCTTTCGGTAAAAAGAGATTCCATAATCCGATATCTTTCGCTTTTTGTTTGAGTTCTTCTGTTTTAGGCCAGCGCTTCCAAAGGTTATTAGGATCACTTTGATATGCAATATATTCTTGCTCTACAGGAACGATATACTCTTCTATGAAAGCAGATAATTTATGCTGTAATTCTTTTGATTTTTCTGAATATTCAAAGTTCATTGGTAAAGTTCATTTGTTTGGTCAAGCGCAAACAAGACCTTTTTTAAATTATATAGTAGATAACTTCTCGACTAATATCGAGGAAATATTTTTATATCAACCTGCAATCATATAGCCTCCATCAGCAGTATAAACGCCGCCAGTCATATAATTTCCTGCATCCGAAGCTAGTAAACAGGCTAAACCAACCATTTCTTCTGGCATTCCCATCCTTCCTGAAGGAATTGTTTTTTCTAGCTTATTTAACATTTTTTCGTTTTGCCATAAAGCAGCACTAAATTTTGTTTTAATTAAGCCAGGGCAAATTGCATTGGCTTTTACACCATGTCTTCCCCATTCTTTTGCTTGATTTTTTGTCAACATTAAAATAGCTGCTTTGCTTGTACTATAAATACCTAAACCAAATCCAGGCGTTAATGCTTCCACTGAAGCTATGTTTATAATACTTCCTTTTTTATTTGTTTGAAAATGTGGCAGTACCAAATTAGATAAAGACCAAGGTGCTTTGACATTTATATCCATTATTTTATCAAAAATAGTTGGGTCAACATCTTCAATTGCCCCATAAACTGGATTGATGGCAGCATTATTAACCAATACATCAATTCGTCCAAAAATTTCCATTGTTTTATCAATCAAATTTTTGCGTTGTGCTTCTTTTCCTATGTGACAAGCAATTCCAACTGCTTTTAAACCCTCTGCTATAAACTCTTGTACAACTTCATCACAAGTTTCTTGATTTCTACTAGAAATTACAACTTGTGCTCCATTTTGTGCTAAACCTTTTGCAATAGCTTTTCCGATTCCTTTACTTGAACCTGTTACAATTGCAACCTTATTTTCTAAATTAAATTGTTCTGAAATATGTGCCATTATATAATGTGTTCTTTATCTTTTTTAATTGTTAGAGTCTCATCATTCATTAACGATTCTACTAATGAATTTGTTTTTGGCACTTCATATTTAAAGTAAAATTTCATCGTATGAATTTTACTTTCATAAAAAATTTCTGAATATTTTCTATTCGTATTTGTTAATTCTTTTTTAGCGTCTACCGCCATTTCTAGCCATAACCAGCCTAAAACTACAATACTCATATATTCCATAAAGAGATTAGCGTCTGCCAAATAGCGTTCATAATTTCCTTTCATGGCAAAAGGCATTAAATGACTTAATACTTTTTGTGACTGTTTTAATTTATCGCCTAAAATAGTAGCATATTGTTTTAACTCATCATCTTTCGATGCCGCTAAAATTGTTTTCGTAATTTCACTAACCAATAATTCTAAAGCTTTACCATTTTGCATAGGTACTTTTCTACCTAATAAATCTTGCGATTGAATTCCTGTTGTTCCCTCATATAATGAAGAAATTCTAATATCTCTATAATATTGTTGTAAGCTAAAATCTGCACAAAAACCGTAACCTCCTAGAACTTGCAATCCATTATCTACAGATTCAGCACCCGCCTCTGATGGATATGTTTTTACAATAGGAATGATCATTTCTAACAACAAATGATATTTTTCTTTTTCTTCTTTGGAAGTTGCTGTTATTACAATATCATGATATTTTGATGCCAAAAACACCAAACTTAAAGAACCTTCTACAATCGATTTTTGCAATAATAACATCCTTCTAACATCTGGATGCTCTATAATTAAACTCTGTTTTTCGGAAGGGTTTTTCTTTCCTGTGCTCGTTAGTTTTCTTCCTTGAGGTCTTTCGTTTGCGTATTGTAAAGAAGCCCTGTAAGCAGCCATTGAAATTGCTGCAGCACCTCTACCCACGGCTATTCTTGCACCATTCATCATTAAAAACATTTGTGCTAAACCTTTGTGTTCTTCACCCACAAGCCAACCTCTACAATCATCGGAATCTCCAAAACCTAGGTGTGTTGTGCAATATCCACGCTGTCCCATTTTTTGAAAATCGGCAACCGTCATTACATCATTATACTCTAAAGTTCCATCTTCTTTTAATCTGTTTTTAGGAACGACAAAAAGAGAAATTCCTTTTGTTCCTTTTGGAGCGCCTTCAATTCTTGCCAATACTAAATGCACAATATTTTCTGCAAATTGATGATCTCCACCAGAGATAAATATTTTTTGCCCAGAAATTTTGTAATAACCTTCTTTTGTTGGTGTCGCTTTTGTAACGATATCCGATAAAGAACTTCCTGCTTGCGGCTCCGTTAAACACATGGTTCCTCCCCAAATTCCAGCAAGCATATTCGGCACATACGTCTCTTTTAAAATTTCGTTACCAAACTCTACAATTAATTCCGCTGCTCCTTGCGTTAAACTAGGATACCCTGGTAGATGATTATTAGCAGCATCCATCACATATACTGCTGCTTGCAATGCTGTAAACGGAATTTGTAAACCACCGTCTTTGTAATCAAAAGAAGCGGCGATAATGCCCATTTCTCCAGATTGATGCATTACCTTTTGAACCTGTTTATGAACAATTACGGTTCCATCTTTATGATATGCAGGAGTTTCATCCATTTCTTTGAAATAGGGGAACAACTCTCTATCAGAAAATTCCTTTACAGAATCAATAAATAAATCTAAAGATTCCAAATCATGTTCTTGAAATCTTTCTCTTGATAATAAATCTTCTAATTTGTGAATATCATAAAGTATGTATTTAAGTGTTTCGAGGTCTACATACTTTTTTGGCATAATATTGATATTTTATAGTTGTTTTTAATTGCTAATCTATTCTGGTGTATCAGCTTTCACATCTCCAAATATAATAAAAATTATTATGCATGCATAGTAAATTCCGAAAACTAGATACACTTTATAAATTAAAAATTCAATCAATAGGAATCATAAAGTGTTTCCACTTCTAAAGAAAGTGATTTTTTAATCTTTAAAGTTGATTTTTAATTTTTTGAAGTTCTGCTTTTACGGTTTCTAGTCTGGTAATAATTTCGTGATTATTAAAAATACCTTCTGGATTTTTCTTGAGCTTTTGTTTAGCCCCATCTAATGTAAAACCTCTCTCTTTGACTAAGTTGAAGATTAATTTAAAATTTTTAATGTCTTCTTGCGTAAAAAGCCTGTTGCCTTTTGCATTTTTCTTGGGCTTGATAATATCAAATTCCTTTTCCCAAAAACGAACTAAGGAGGTGTTTACTTGAAAAGCCTTGGCAACTTCCCCTATTTTGTAATATCTTTTTTCAGGTAAATTTACGTGCATAATTAATCTAAAGATTGACTTTCCTCTGACGTTTTTTGTAGGGCTGCGAATTCATCCAACGTTAAATTTCCGTAATAAAAATTTATAGGATTTAAAGGTCTACCATTTTTATGAACTTCATAATGCAAATGCGGAGAAACAGACAAACCAGTATTACCAACAAAACCAATTAAATCCCCTCTTTTTACTTCTTGCCCTCTTTTTACCTTCATTTTACTCATGTGTGCATAAATAGTTTTGTAACCATATCCATGCTCTATGTAAACAACCTTACCAAAAGTGCTGCTTCTTTGAGCTCTGCTTACTTTTCCATTTCCGGAAGCATAAATTGGAGTTCCTGTTGCTGCGGTAAAATCCATTCCTTTGTGAAACTTCTTAATTTTTAAAATAGGATGCATTCTCATTTTATAGCCAGAAGCTACATAAAAATCGCCTTTTTCAATTGGTAATATCGCAGGAATAGAGGCTAACATGTCTTCTTTTTCTTTTGCTAAAGAAACAATTTCATCTAAAGATTTAGATTGTACCACCATTTGCTTAGACAAAACATCTACTTCTTTTGTAAGTTTTTTAATCAAATTAGAATTATCAAAACCCTCTAAATTTTTATATCTATTTATACCACCAAAACCAGCTTTACGCTGTTCTTCAGAAATCGGGTTTGCTTCAAAATAACTTCTATAAATATTATTATCTCTTTCCTGCAATTGTGATAAAATTAGAGCGTTTTCACCCATTCTCTTACCCAACAATTCGTAGTGTAATTTTAAATTTTCAAACTCTCTTTTTTGAATTCTTTCTGATGGAGACATAATAATTTGACTAAAGCCAATAAAACCAAAAAAAGCAATTAGGTTGACACCTAAAAATATAAAAAGTATTCTTCTATAATAGCTACTCTTATCTACAGTAATTTTTCTGTAAGAAAGCGTATCCTCATCATAATAATATTTTACTTTTGCCATATTGCTAAATGTACTATTTTTGTCGTTATAAATGGTTTTTAACTATAGAAACCTCTTTATAACAACAAACAAATTTACAAAATGTTTTACAACTGCTTTTTTTAGGTGGTTATTTTTAAAAATAAATTAACATAACCCAACAAAGTTGGAAGCTCCTTTTTTATGAAATCTCAAGATATTCGTTCCACTTTTTTAAATTTTTTTCAAGAAAAATCGCATTTGGTAGTTCCTTCTGCTCCCATGGTTACTAAAGATGATCCAACATTAATGTTTGTGAATTCTGGAATGGCGCCTTTTAAAGAATATTTTTTGGGAAATGGAAAACCAAAAAAGAATAGAATTACTGACTCTCAAAAATGTTTACGTGTTTCAGGAAAACATAACGATTTAGAGGAAGTTGGCTATGATACCTACCACCATACATTATTTGAAATGTTAGGAAATTGGTCTTTTGGAGATTATTTTAAGAAGGAAGCAATTTCTTGGGCTTGGGAGTTACTGACTGAAGTCTACAAAATAGATAAAGACATTTTATATGTAACTGTTTTTGAAGGAAGTAATGATGCTGATAATCTTAATATGGATACAGAAGCATATGATTTATGGAAACAACATATTTCTGAAGACCGGATTTTAAAGGGAAACAAAAAAGATAATTTTTGGGAAATGGGTGAACAAGGACCGTGTGGACCATGTTCTGAAATTCATGTTGATATACGTTCCGCAGAAGAAAAAGCAAAAGTTGATGGTAGAACTTTAATCAATGAAGACCATCCTCATGTTGTAGAAATTTGGAATTTAGTTTTTATGCAATACAATCGCAGAGCTTCAGGCGATTTAGAGAATTTACCAAACAAACATATAGATACAGGCATGGGCTTCGAGCGTCTTTGTATGGTTTTACAAGGGGTTCAATCTAACTATGATACGGATGTTTTTACACCCATAATTAAAGAAATAGAAACCATTACGGATACAAAATATGGTACTAATGAAAAACAAGATATTGCAACTCGTGTAATTTCTGATCATGTAAGAGCTGTTGCTTTTTCAATTGCTGATGGTCAGTTACCAAGTAATACAGGATCAGGTTACGTAATACGTAGAATTTTAAGAAGAGCTGTAAGGTATGGTTTTACCTTCCTCAATAAAAAAGAACCTTTTATTTACAAATTAGTTGCTGTTTTAAGTGAGAAAATGGGAGCTGCTTTCCCTGAATTAAAAGCTCAAAAACAATTGATTGAAAATGTAATTAAAGAAGAAGAGACCTCTTTTTTAAGGGCTTTAGATCAAGGTTTAATTTTATTAGACGGTATTGTATCTTCAGCAGAAACGAAAGAAATTCCTGGCGATAAAGCTTTTGAATTGTATGATACTTATGGCTTTCCTATCGATTTAACTGCTTTAATTTTATCTGAAAAAGGATATACTTTAGATGAAAAAGGATTTGAAATTGAACTTCAAAAACAAAAAAATAGATCTAGAGCTGCTAGCGAAATGTCTACAGATGATTGGACTATTTTGAATGATGACGCTGTTGAAGAATTTATTG
Source organism: Polaribacter sp. Hel1_33_78 (assembly GCF_900106075.1). NCBI lineage: Bacteria > Pseudomonadati > Bacteroidota > Flavobacteriia > Flavobacteriales > Flavobacteriaceae > Polaribacter > Polaribacter sp. Hel1_33_78. The sequence continues at coordinate 449,059 of NZ_LT629794.1, read as the reverse complement.
GTTACGATGCATTAGAAACGAATGTGAAAATTACGAGACACAGAAAAGTTACCTCTAAAAAAGATGGTGAAATGTATCAATTAGTTTTTAATTTAACTCCTTTTTATCCAGAAGGTGGCGGTCAAGTTGGTGATAAAGGATATTTAGAAACGGCCCATGGCGATGTTGTTTACATTTTAGACACCAAGAAAGAAAACAATGTTATTATTCATTTTACTAAAAACCTTCCAAAGCACATTAACGAGACTTTTAAAGCGGTTGTAGATGCAAAACAACGTTACGTAACGGAATGCAATCACACAGCTACTCATTTATTACATCAAGCATTAAGAGAAGTTTTAGGAAAACATGTAGAACAAAAAGGCTCGGCTGTTCACTCAAAACATTTACGTTTCGACTTTTCTCATTTTTCTAAAATGTCCGTTGATGAATTAAGAGAAGTTGAGAATTTTGTAAATAGAAGAATTGCAGGTAAACTTCCTTTAGAAGAAAAAAGAAACATTCCAATGCAACAAGCAATTGAGGAGGGAGCAATGGCCTTGTTTGGTGAAAAATATGGAGACACCGTTCGGACTATAAAATTCGGAAAATCGATAGAACTCTGTGGTGGAACTCACGTAAAAAACACAGGTGATATTTGGCATTTCAAAATAAAATCTGAAGGGGCAGTTGCCGCAGGAATTAGAAGAATTGAAGCGATTACCAATGATGCCGTAAAAGATTTTTATTTCGAAAATAACAGAGCTTTATTTGAAATTAAAGACTTGTTAAATAACACAAAAGAACCTGTGAAAGCAGTAAAGAAATTACAGGAAGAAAATACTTCTTTGCAAAAACAAATTGAACAATTACTAAAAGATAAAGCTCAAAATTTAACGGGCGAAATTAAAAATCAATTGCAAGAAATTAATGGCGTTCAATTCTTAGCTACAAAAGTAGATTTAGATCAAAATGGTATTAAAAACTTAGCATTTGCTATTGGAAAAGAATATAAAAATTTATTCTTGCTCTTTGCAACTTCAGAGAAAAAAGACAAAGCGATGCTAACGTGCTACATTTCTAAAGAATTAGCAAACGAACGCGGATATAATGCAGGAACAGTTGTAAGAGAATTGGGTAAATTAATTCATGGCGGTGGTGGCGGTCAAAATTTCTTTGCAACTGCAGGTGGTAAAAATCCTGGTGGAATTTCTAAAGCTTTAGAAAGAGCAAAAGATTATTTGGTTTAAATTAAACCTTTTAAAAAACATAAAGTCTTAGTATAAAATATTTTAACTGTTAACTGTTTCAAATAAAAAACACTAAATTTGAAATAACTGCGACTAGTTTACCTCCAATTTATACTGGACTATGCCATATTTGAATACTTTTTCTGGAAATTTTACAGCAAAAGAAGCAAGACACTTATTAAAAAGAACTTCCTTTGGAGTAACAGAATCAATGGTTTCTGAAGCTTTAAATTTAGGTTTAACAGAGACTCTTGAGAAACTTTTCAGTTCGCCTTCTTTAACAGACCCTCCATTAAAATATCTAACAGAAGATGATTTATTAGATCCTGATGCAAAATATGGAGAAACTTGGGTAAATGGAAAAGCTATTCCTGTAATAGAAGACAAAACTTTACGAAATAAGGTTATTAATAGAAGAGGTCGTTCTTTGTATTCTTGGTCTTATTTGCAGATGCAAAATGCTGGAATGTCAATATCAGAGAAACTAACTTTATTTTGGCATAATCACTTTGTTTCTGTTTCCTTTAATCCACATTTAGAATATTATTATATGAATTTGTTGAGAACTCATTCTTTAGGAAATTTTAAAGAATTGACAAAACAGATTACTACAGACCCTAATATGTTGCGTTATTTAAGTGGTTCTCAAAATACAGACATGGCTCCAAACGAAAATTATTCTAGAGAACTTTTAGAACTTTTTACAATTGGAAAAGGAGATGTTGTTGGCATTGGAGATTACACAAACTATACAGAAGATGATGTATTACAAATGGCAAAAGTATTAACTGGTTGGCGAGTTAGAGGGCTAACTCATGAGGAAGCCTTAGAATCTTATTTTTCTAATTTTAAACACTCTAAAGATTCCAAAACATTATCTCCTAGGTTTAATAATCATGTTCTTTCTGAAAATGGAGAAAATGAATATAAAGACTTAATTGATCGAATTTTTCAAGAAGATGAATGTTCAAAATTTATTGTTAGACAATTATATATTTGGTTTATCAACTCAGATATTACTGCAGAAATTGAAACGAATATTATAGAACCTCTAGCTGAAATAACTAGAGATAATAATTACGAAATTGTTCCTGCACTTAAAAAATTATTTTCATCAGAACATTTTTTCGAAACTGTTTTCTGCATGATTAAAAGTCCAGTAGACCTCATACTTTCTGCAACTAAGTCACTTTTGCTTAGCGCGCCAGTAACTTCTATTAAAGAAGAGTACGATTTTGCTTATATTATGTACTTAGCTTGCACGGATTTGGGTCAGTCTGTATTTAACCATCCAGATGTTGCAGGATGGAAAGCTTATTATCAAAAACCGCTCTTTTATAAAACTTGGGTAAACAATTATCTACTACCAAAAAGATTGGACTACTGTAAAATTTTAGTTACGGGAGGTGACTTATTAATTGATAAAAAAAAGTATTCAGTACCGCCCTTAGTGCCGGTTTTATTGTTAGCTGAAAACATAACAAATGCTGAAAACCCTATTGTTTTAATTACATCATTAGCGAACCAATTATTTAATTATGAAATTTCTCAAAATCAAATTGATAGCTTAAAAGATATATTAATTCCGGGTTTACCTGACTTTGAATGGACTGTAGAATATTCCGAGTTTATTGCGAATCCTTCGGATACTGCTCTAAAAAATTCTATTGAAAACAAGCTTAGAAGTTTAATTGGAACAATGGTGCAAATGTCTGAATTTCAAATAATGTAAGATGCGAAAGAAACAAAAATTAAATAGAAGAGATTTCATTAAATTAAGCTCAATTGCTTCTGCTTCTTTACCAATTGTATTAAGTGGTTTCCCAATATTTGCCAATGAAAAACCTAAAGAATATAGCTTTACTACAGACAATGATAATATTTTAGTTTTAATCCAACTACAAGGCGGAAATGATGGCCTAAACACAGTTTTCAACTTAAATCAATACAGTAATTTACAAAGTGTACGTTCTAATATTATCATTCCAGAAAATGAATTATTAACGGTTGATGATGTAACGCGTTTTCATCCATCAATGGCAGGTATTCAAAAAGTTTGGGAGCAAGAAAAACTGTCTCTGATTCAAAATGTCGGCTACCCAAATCAAAACAGATCCCATTTTCGATCTACAGATATTTGGAACTCTGCATCAAGTTCAGAAGTAACAATTTCTTCTGGTTGGATTGGTCGTTTTTTTAACGAAAATCATGCAACATTCCCAGAAAATTATCCATCTCCAGAAAATCCACACCCCTTTGCAATTACTATCGGTAAAATAGTTTCAGAAACTTGCCAAGGACCAAGTGCTAATTTTTCTATGGCACTAAATGACCCTGACAACCCAGGAACAGCTCTAGTCTCGAATGCTGGTGAGATTCCAAATAATTGTTATGGAGATGCACTATCTTTTGTTAATGAAACGGTTAGCCAAACAAACGCATATGCTGATATCATTATAAATGCATCTAATTCTGGTAATAACTTGTCAGATAAATACACCAGTTCTGATTTAGCAGAAAAACTAAAACATGTTGCAAAATTAATTTCGGGCGGATTAAAAACGAAAGTATTTGTAGTTCAAATTGGGGGTTTTGACAATCACGATAATCAAGTCGTAGAGGGTGAGACGACAACTGGAAAACATGCAGCTCTATTACAAGAATTATCTGAAGCCATGTTTGCTTTTCAGGATGATTTAGAATTGCTAAATATTGATGAAAAAGTAATTGGAATGACCTATTCTGAATTCGGAAGAAGAATTCGTTCGAATGCGGGCTTTGGGACAGATCATGGAACAGCTGCGCCACTTTTCGTTTTTGGAACTTGTGTTAAAAATCAAATTTTAGGGGATGCTCCGGAGATTGATGCACAAGTTGATGAAAAAGAAGGCGTGCAAATGCAATTCGATTTTAGAAATATTTACAGTACTATTTTAACAGATTGGCTAGGAGCAACAAAAGCTGAGTCTAATACAATCTTGTTTGACGAATTTGATTCTTTACCCATTTTTAAACAAGGATGCTCAGCAGCACTCTCTTCAGAAAATTTTTCATTAGAAAAACTTAAAATTAACCTATTTCCAAATCCAACAATGGATTTCATAAACATCGAATTTATTGGAAATAACGAACAAGTAAAATTTACTTTGTACAATACAACTGGTGCCGTTGTAAAAGAAATTACAAATAAAAAATATACTGCTATTAAACACACCTTAAGTATAGATATAAAAAACTTAGCGAAAGGCAATTACTTTGTGCATTATCAATCAAAAGGATTTTCTAAAACAAAAAAATTATTGAAGTATTAATTTTTAAGCTAATTTCGCTCCAGTTAATATGCACTCATGAAGCTCCAAACTCAAATTCCGCTAAAAAAAGAAACTAAAAATCTAATAAATTATGATTCTAATATTTTTTTGCTAGGCTCTTGCTTTTCAGAAAATATTGGAAACAAATTAAGCCACTTTAAATTTCAATCAATTCAAAATCCATTTGGCATACTTTTTCATCCAAAAGCAATAGAGACCTTAATTACAAATGCAGTCAATCAAAAAGTATATTCCAGTGAAGATGTTTTTCTCCAAAATGAAGTTTGGCATTCTTTTGATGTGCATTCTAGTTTAAGTTCTGAAAACGACAAATCACTTTTAAAAAAAATAAATGCTGCAATCTCAGTTACTAATAAAAAGTTAAAAGAAGCCTCTCATATTATTATTACTTTAGGAACCTCTTGGGTTTACAGATTTATAGAAACAGACACTATTGTTGCCAATTGTCATAAAATTCCACAGAAAAAATTTTTGAAAGAATTATTAACTGTTGATCAAATTACCAAAATTTTGTCAACGATATTAGTACTTTTAAAATCTATAAATAAAAATATACATATCACTTTTACCGTTTCTCCAATAAGACATTTAAAAGATGGCTTTGTAGAAAACACCCAAAGTAAATCAAATTTAATTTCAGCAATTCATACTATACTTGTGGATACGAATGTCTCTTATTTTCCTTCTTATGAAATTATGATGGACGAATTACGTGATTATCGTTTTTATACAGAAGACATGATTCATCCAAATAAAACAGCTATAAATTACATTTGGGAGAAATTTGTAGATACTCGGTTTTCTGAAGAATCCTTGCCAACCATGAAAGAAATTGAAGCCATTCAAAAAGGAATCTTACATAGACCTTTTCATGAAAAATCCGAACAACATCAACATTTTTTAGAAAAAATAGTGAAGAGAAAAGAAAAAATAAAATCTCAGTTTCCATTTATAAAATTTTAGTCCAAATTAGTATCTTTACACAAAAAAATAAAATGTCTAGAAAAGTTTTATCCCACTCTTTCATTTGTTTATTTTTTTCTCTTCTTTTCAATAATCTTATCTCAGCACAAACCTTTAATCGTATTGAAAAAGTAGCAGGATTAGGAATCCTTGAAGAAAATAATGGGGCATCTGTTGCCGATTATGATAATGATAACGATTTAGACATTTTTGTAGTAGCAAAAAGTATTGATAAAGCAGGAATTGAAAAAACACACAGTAAACTATTCAGAAATAACAACGATGGAACCTTTGAAGATGTTACCAAAGAATCCGGACTTTTAGGCATATTAACATCGGAAGAAGTTACTTTAGACAACAGTGCATTAGATGGATTTAAATATGGTGCTTCTTGGGGCGATTTTAATAACGACGGTTTTCCCGATATCATATTAACATATTCATTAAAAATTCAACTATACTTAAACAAAAGAGATGGTACATTTGAGGATGTAACCGACAGTGCGGGAATTCAAGGGTTTAATAACTGCATTACCCCAAGTGCTACTTGGTTTGACTACAATAATGACAGTTATTTAGATCTTTATATAACTACATGGGGGGACTGCGAGAGTGCGCAACTTTATGAAAACAATAAAGATGGAACTTTTGTTGACGTTTCGAATAAAATACAAGTAACTGGTAATGCATATTATTACCAAGCTTTTCCGTTTGATTTTAACAAAGATGGCTTGATGGATTTGTATATTACCAATGATTTATTTAACTCCAATCCGCTACTTATAAATCAAAACTCTAATAATCTAATTGATGACGCCACTACTTATAAAGTTCAAAATAATGGCAATGACATGGGTATTGCAATTGGAGATTATAATGGGGATGGCCATTTTGATTTATACGTAACTAATATTAATGAAAACTTTTTACTTAAAAGTAATGGAGATAATACTTTTACAGATGTCGCATCAGAAAAAAATGTAAAAGATGTCGGATGGTCTTGGGATGCTAAACTTGCAGATTTCGATCTGGATGGTGACGAAGATTTATTTGTAGTAAATGGATACGATTTTGCCTTTACAGATGAAGAATTTAATGCGTATTATAAAAACTTATTAAACGAAGGTCAGGAAACTTTTGTTGAAATCTCGGAAGATATAAATTTAAAAGATTTAACAACAAGTGTTAGTGCGCAACCTTTTGATTTTGACAACGATGGTGATTTAGATCTTTTTGTTACAAACAGTGATAGATCTTCTTATTTTTATGAAAACAAAACGCTCGATTTTAACGAAACTAATAATCTAAAATGGTTTAAAGTTAAATTACAAGGTACAAATTCAAATAGAGATGCCATTGGTGCAGCCTTAACCTTAACTACTTCGAATAGAACTATAAAAAGATATTACAATGGTGTTGGGTTTTTAAATCAAAGTTTAGCACCTGTTCATTTTGGATTAAATAATGATTCTGAGGTTTTAGAATTATCTATTCATTGGCCATCAGGATTAATAGAAACCTATCAAAATATAAATACGAACACGACTATTAAAGCTACAGAAGGCAACGGATATAAGGTTTTAGATATTGAGCCCAGTATTAAGGTTTCTGGGTGTACAGACCCTAACTCATGCACGTACAACCCTAGAGCTTACATAGATGATGGTTCATGCGAATACTTACAAATAGCAGAAATTACTGGAAATACAAATTCAGGGTTTTTAAAAGAAGAAATTTACACCTATCCTTTGCCGACGAATTCAACTTCAGCATGGTCGATAATTGGTGGAGAAATTATTGAAGGACAAGGAACTAATGCCGTTAAAGTGAAATGGGGAGTTGAAGAAAAAGGCATCATTTCGGTTAAAGAAGTTACTTCAAATTGTGCAAGTGCTCCCGTAAATTTAGAAGTCCAATTAAATATTAATGCGATATCAGTAGACAAATCTATTGCTAGAATTTGGAATGAAGTGCTTTTACAAGCTATTAGAAATGATTTCGCCAGACCCACCGTGCATGCTAGAAATCTTTTTCATATTAGTGTTGCCTTGTATGATACATGGGCAATATATAATGAAATGGCAAAGCCTTATTTAATTGGTAATGATGTGCATAACTTCAGTAGTGAACTTTTGGAATTTGTACCAAAAGAAAGTATTGAAATATCAATAAAAAAAACAATAAGCTATGCTGCATATCGTTTGCTTAGCCAACGTTTTAAAAACTCTCCTGGATTCGATTCCTCAAAAATAAGATTCGACTTAATTATGAATCAATTAGGATTTGATATAAATTATACTTCATTAGATTATACCTCTGGAAATGCTGCTGCACTTGGAAATTATATTGCTGATGAAATTATTAAATATGGCAAAATTGATGGTTCGAGAGAACAAACAAATTATGATAATGCATATTATACGCCCTTCAATGATCCTTTATTACCAATTTTCTCAGGAAATAGTTCAATTCAAGATCCGAATAGGTGGCAACCTCTAAGTCTTAGTTCTTTTATAGACCAAAGCGGTAACCTCATAGATGGCGGTGCTACTCAATTTTTAAACCCAGAATGGGGCAATGTTTCTCCTTTTGCGCTTAAAAATGATGATGTTGTAACATATCAAAGAGATAATAATAATTTTTTAGTTTATAATGATCCTTCAGACCCTCCATATATTCATGCAGTGAATAATGCTTCATCAAGTGATGCCTATAAATGGGGATTTTCTTTAGTATCCATTTGGGGGTCTCACCTAGATGCTAATGATGGTGTTATTTGGGATATCTCTCCAAAATCTATTGGTAATATTTCTAGTACATCTTTTCCAGATGACTTTCGAAATTACTCAGATTTTTACAAACTGTTTGAAGGTGGAGATATGAGTGAAGGTAGGCCAATAAACCCAAAAACAAATGCAAGTTATGAAACGCAACTTGTTCCAAGAGGAGATTATACCAGAGTGCTAGCAGAGTTTTGGGCAGATGGTCCAGATTCTGAAACACCACCAGGGCATTGGTTCTCGATTCTTAATTATGTAAATGACAATCCTTTAACAACCAAAAAATTTGAAGGTGATGGAGAAGTACTTGAGGCTCTTGAATGGGATGTAAAATCTTATTTTATACTTGGCGGAGCGATGCACGATGCTGCAATTTCTGCTTGGAGTATAAAAGGCTGGTACGATTACATTCGTCCAATTTCTGCAATTCGATATATGACCGACAAAGGACAAAGTTCAGATCCTGCAGCGCCAAACTTTCATCCAGAAGGAATTAAATTAATAGACAATTATATAGAGATCGTAAAAGAAAATGATCCACTGGTTGGCAATAGCTCGCAGCATTTAGGAAAAATAAAAGTATATACATGGAAAGGACATGATAATATTCAAAATGTAGAAACAGATCAAGCTGGTGTTGGTTGGATATTAGCGGAAAACTGGTGGCCTTATCAACGTCCTTCATTTGTGACTCCACCATTTGCTGGTTTCGTATCGGGGCATTCAACATTTTCACGAGCAGCTGCAGAAGTTTTAACATTAATCACTGGTGATGAATATTTTCCTGGTGGTCTCGGTGAATTTATTGCTAAGAAAAATGAGTTTTTAGTTTTTGAAGAGGGACCTTCTCAAGATGTTACTTTGCAATGGGCTACTTATAGAGACGCTTCAGATCAATGCAGTTTATCTAGGATTTGGGGTGGTATTCATCCTCCTGCTGATGATATTCCAGGTAGAAAAATTGGTCAAAAATTAGGCATAGATGCATTTAATTTCGCAGTAGCTTATTTTGAAGGAAAAACGGCTCATACTTCTAAATATTCGGTTGTAAACAGCGTATTCCCAAATCCAGTAAAAAACAGAGGATTATATGTAACTAATACTAATTTTGAAGATACTTTTAAACTATTCGATATCACTGGAAGAGAAATATCTTCTTTTCAAAAAATCTTTAATGATCATAAAAAAGAAACTCGAATAAAACTACCAGCATCTTTAACTTCTGGTGTTTATCTTTTAAAAATTAATAATACTAGTACTTTCATAATAAAAGAATAATTCTAGTTTTAAAAATCTCTACAAATTCATCTGCCTTGTCCTAAAAAGTATTTTATCTCCAAGGCTACACAACGATTTTTTCTGACTAAATGATATTTCTGTATACCAGCTTTTAGAAAATTTAGTTATTGTATTTTAATACTTTAGATTTTTATCGTTCTAAATGTTAGCAACATTTTGCCAAGGGCCTCCATTAATAACATCAATTCCGTTCTGTGCTAAAAACTGAGCTGCTTGACCACTTCTAGCACCACTTCTACAAACAGCAATCACAGGTTTATTCCAAGATTTTATTTGCTCAATTTCCAAAGGAATTATTGTTAAAACAATATGTTTTGAACCTTCTACATGCCCTTCATCCCATTCTGCTTTTGTTCTTACGTCTAAAACGACTGCTCCTTTTTCTAAATATTCTTTAATTTCTTGACCCATGTTTTTTCTTTTAAATAAGTTAAATAAACCCATGCTCTATTATTAATTTTTACACAAAACTAATCCATTTTCAATTAGTTTTGTGTAGCTTTTGTTACATTTTAACTCCTCTAATCTTTCTAAGATTAAAGATTTTAATTTGTAATTGTTTTGCAAAGCTAGTTCATAGATTTCTATATTCAATAACCAATCTTGAGAAAAATTTGTTTTTAACTGATTAAATATTTCTGTTATTTTTTCTTCTGACGCAGAACCTGTTTCGCGCATTTTTTTTACTTGGTCGTATAAAGAATATAATTCTTTTTCAGATTCTGTGTAATTAATTTTATGAGTTTTAACCTCAGAAACCCTACTACTATCTTTAAATGAATCTACGTCAGCAGCACCAGCATAAGCAGAAATAACTTCTTTTCCTATTGCCATATCGTAAATTCCCCATTCTGGTTGAAATAGAATTTCACCTTTATAAGTTACTGTGCATTCATCTAAAGAGATGATTAAAATTCGACCTCTTAAATCTCTTGTTCCAGTTATTGCTTTTCCTTTCACAATAACTCCACTTTCAAACTCTAAAGTCATCACTTCACCCTCATAGATTCCGTAAGCCTTTAAATCTCTAGGGCTCATATTTTCAATTGGTAAATTAATTCCTTTTAATTTGCCAACCGGACTTCCAAAACCTCCTGGATGGCTTGTAATTCCATGACCAATTAATTCTTTATCTCTATTGGCCAATGCGGTTTCCCCTGTTGTTTGAAAATAGGCAACTTTGTTGTTTTTATGTTTAATTACTTTTGTAAAAACTCCAGAAATTTGAATTCCAGTTGTTAATTCTATTGTTCCTAAATTTTTTGAATGCATCAACTTTTGAATACCTTTTAAACCTCCAGTTCTTAAAGCCATTGTATTGGCGAATTCATTTAAAACTAAACTTAAATAGGCAAAATCTGGGGTTACAAATAATTGAGGTTGCGGTTTTGTAATATCAAAATTGAGGTTTGCTGCTTCAATTGAATAAGAAAGTTTTTTAACCTCCTTATTCATACACCAATCACTCTCTCCAATAGAAGACAATAATCCTGCACCATAAATCTTGGGATTTTCTAAAGTACCTATTAAACCATATTCTACAGTCCACCAATGTAAATTTCTAATTTGTGCCATTTCTGACAATTCACCCATATTATTTTGCAACCACTCAACTTTTTCTTGAGCATCATCAATTTCATTTTGCAGTGAATTTGGATCTTCTTTTAAAATGGACAAAAGCCGAATAGCTTCATACATTTCATAATCTTTAGAGGATGAGATTGCTTTACTTCCAATTTCTCCAAAACGTCTTAAATATTCTGAATATTCTGGATTTGAAATGATAGGTGCATGACCTGCTGCTTCATGAATAATATCTGGTGCAGGCGTATATTCAATATGATTAATTGTTCGCATATCTGAAGCAATAACTAAAACATTATATGCTTGAAACTCCATAAAAGCATTTGGAGGAATAAAACCATCTACAGAGACTGCCGACCAACCAATTCCTTTTAAAATTCTATTCATTCCCTCCATACGAGGAATATTTTCAATAGAAATTCCCGTTTTTTCAAGTCCTGTTAAATAAGATTTATGAGCAACTTTACTGAGATAAGCAATATTCATCCTCATAACATATCTCCAAACAGACTGATTTTGAGCAGTATATTCATCATAAGGTTGTTTAACCACAAACTTATGCAAGTGTTTAGGTAACTTTTTAGTTACTTCGTTCATTTCAAAATGTGCTTTCATTCAAAATTTCATAAAATTTACCCCGTAAAATTACGAATTTTGTAATAAGCGCACTCCTTTTTTCTTGTTAAAAGTAAGATAAGAAGTTATAAATCAATATTGAAAACACTAAAATAAATTTTGAAATATTAAAAATATAAATAAAAACTTCAAAAGGGGAATAAATAGAAACAGAGAAAAAATGATGGCAGATTTACGAATTCAATTATTCTAATAATTTAAGTTATCGGTTTCGTGAAAATTTCATAAAACCATTAAAATCTTTCTTATTTTTACTGTTTAAATTAAGACAATGAACAAGAAAGTTATACTAATGATTTTGGATGGATGGGGTATTACGCAAGACCCAAAAGTATCCGCTATTTACAATGCTAAAACACCTTTTATAAACGGTTTATATAATAAGTACCCTAATGCTGAATTAAGAACCGATGGAGAACATGTTGGTTTACCTGAAGGGCAAATGGGGAATTCTGAAGTTGGACACATGAACCTTGGTGCTGGAAGAATTGTATATCAAAATTTAGCTAGAATAAACAAAGCTGTAAAAGAAAAGACATTAGGGCAAGAAAAAGTATTAATTGATACTTTTAAATATGCCAAAGAAAATAATAAAAATGTTCATTTATTAGGATTAGTTTCTAATGGAGGAATCCACGCACACATTGACCATTTAAAAGGAATTTTAGACGTTGCAAAAGAAAATGAAGTTGAGAATATATTTTTGCATGCATTTACAGATGGTAGAGATTGTGATCCAAAATCTGGCACCTATTTCATCAACGAAGTGCAAGAATACATGAAAGAAAGTACAGGCGAATTAGCAACTGTTACTGGACGTTATTATGCAATGGATAGAGATAATAGATGGGACCGTGTTAAAACGGCCTATGATGGAATTGTAAATGCTATCGGTCTAAAAACTAGAGATATTTTAGGGACAATCAACAAAAATTATGAAAAAGGTTTAACCGATGAATTTCATAAACCGATTATTCTTACCAATGAAGATGGATCTCCAAAAGTACAAATAAAAGAAGGTGATGCCATTATTTTCTTCAACTATAGAACCGATAGAGGGAGAGAATTAACAAATGCTTTATCTCAAAATGATTTTCCTGAATTTGGAATGAGGAAGTTAAATTTGTATTACACGACAATGACTTTATATGATGCCTCTTTTAAAGGAATTAATGTTATTTATAATACTGATAATATTAAAAACACGTTAGGTGAAGTTTTATCTGTGGCAGGCAAAAAACAAATAAGAATTGCAGAAACAGAAAAATATCCGCATGTGACTTTCTTCTTTTCTGGAGGTCAAGAAGCACCCTTTGAAGGTGAATCTCGAATTTTAAGAAACTCTCCAAAAGTTGCCACGTATGATTTAAAACCAGAAATGTCTGCCTATGAATTGAAAGATGCACTTTGTAAAGATTTAGAAAAAGGTGAAGCAGATTTTGTTTGTTTAAACTTTGCAAATGGAGATATGGTTGGCCATACCGGAATTATGGAAGCAGCAATTAAAGCTTGTGAAGCTGTAGATGAATGTGCAAAAGCAGTCATAGAAACAGGCTTAGCAAATGGCTATTCAATTTTATTAATTGCCGATCATGGTAACTGTGAAACCATGATGAATCCTGACGGTTCACCACATACTGCACACACCACAAATCCTGTTCCTTTTATTTTAATTGATGAAGAAATCAAATCAATAAAAAGCGGTATCTTGGGTGATATAGCTCCAACAATTTTAGAATTAATGGGTGTTGAACAACCAAAAGAAATGACTCAAAAATCACTCTTATAATGATAAAAAATAGTATACTTATTTTCTTGACCACCTTTATTTTTGCCTGTAGTTCAAATAAAAAAATAATAGAAACGCAATCCAAAGAAAGTAAGAAAGTAGAAAAAAAATTAGTTGAAAAGAAAGAACCGATTCAAAAAATTGCCAGAGAAATAACAGCAAAAAAAGATAAAAATGGTTATCTAATTGGCATTGCAAATAAAGAATCATTTCAAGATGCCTCTTTTAAAGAATGGTTTAACAGCAGATTCTTTGAGTACACACCGGATGAAAAAACCATTAACGAATTAACAAATGCCTTAAAAGGTTATACAATAAAAGGTTTTATGGGAACTTGGTGTGGAGATAGCAAAAGAGAAACTCCTCGTTTTTATAAAATTTTAGAGCAAACTGATTTTGATGAAAATAATTTTGAATTAATCACTGTAAATAGAAGTAAAAAAACACCAAATAATCTTCAAGAAGGATTTAATATTATAAGAGTACCAACTTTTATTTTTTATAAAGAAGGTAAAGAAGTTGGACGTTATGTAGAGTATCCGAGGGAAACTATAGAAAAAGATATTTTAAAGATTGTTTCAGGGCAACCTTATAAACACTCTTACGATAAAAGCAAGTAGTGATACTTTATTAAATAATAAATCCTAATAAATATAGTAACTTTGCGGTTCAATTTTTTAAAATGATTAAAATTAAAACCATAGAAGAAATAGAAATTATGCGCGAAAGTGCCTTAGTAGTTTCCAAAACATTAGGGATGCTTGCAAAAGAGGTAAAACCGGGTGTTTCTACTTTATTTTTAGACAAACTTGCTGAAGATTTTATTCGAGAACAAGGAGCGATTCCTGGTTTTTTAGGCTTATACGATTTCCCAAATACACTTTGTATGAGTCCTAACTCACAAGTTGTGCATGGAATACCGAATAAAAATCCTTTACAAGAAGGTGATATTATTTCTATAGATTGTGGCGCTTTAAAAAATGGCTTTTATGGAGACCACGCCTACACTTTTGCTATTGGTGAAATTGACGATGAAATCAAAAAATTACTAGACGTTACTAAAGAAAGTTTGTACGTTGGCATCAGAGAATTTAAGGCTGGTAATAGAGTTGGTGATGTGGGTTTTGCTATTCAAAATTTTACTGAAAAGCATGGTTATGGTGTTGTTCGAGAACTCGTAGGTCATGGTTTGGGGCGCGAAATGCATGAAGATCCAGAAATGCCAAATTACGGAAAAAGAGGAAGAGGAAAGAAATTTGCCGAGGGAATGGTTGTTGCCATTGAACCCATGACAAATTTGGGAACTCATAAAATAAGGCAGCATTCTGACGGATGGACAATTACAACTTTAGACAACAAACCGTCTGCTCATTTTGAGCATGATGTTGCTATTGTTAATGGTAAACCAGAATTACTATCAACCTTTAAATATGTAAATGAAGCTTTAGGAATTGTAACTGATGTAGAGAACGAATTTCGAAGCTAGATAAAACACAGAAATTCTCAGCGGAATAACTCTTTGAAAATTTAGTGTACAGCTATGAAAATATTCAAATCCATATTAAACACAATACCAAGACCTTGGCTAATAAAAGTTAGTTATACCGTTAGACCACTAATTGCTTTTTGGTTAAAAGGTAATACATACACAGATCCTATAGATGAAAAAAGTTTTCGTAAATTTTTACCCTATGGCTATGGTAAACAGCGTAAAAACGCTCTCTCCCCATCTACCTTATCATTAGAAAGACATCGGTTAATGTGGCTTTTTTTAAAAAATGACACCACCTTTTTTACCTCAAAAACTAAGCTAAAAGTTTTACATATTGCACCTGAACAATGTTTTCTAGACATTTTTAAAAAACAACAAAATTTAACGTATACAACCTCTGATTTAGAGTCTCCAATCGCTGATGTAAAAGCCGATATTTGTGATTTACCATTTAAAGATAATTCCTTTGATGTCGTTTTTTGCAATCATGTTTTAGAACACATTACAGATGATAAAAAGGCCATGCAAGAATTGTTTAGGGTCATGAAAAAAGGCGGTTTTGGAATTTTTCAAATTCCGCAAGATATGTCAAGAGAGAAAACTTTTGAAGATAATTCAATTATCGACAAAAAAGAACGTACTGAAATATTTGGTCAATATGATCATGTGCGAGTTTATGGTAAAGATTATTTTAACAAACTGCGTTCAGTAGGTTTTAAAGTGGATGAAATTGATTACACAAAAAAAATTACTACAGAAAAACTAGAACGATTTTGCTTAATGAAAAATGAAATTCTTCCTGTATGCTATAAAGAGTAATTGATTATTGTAAACAAAACTGTAATTTAAAATTCGAAATTGTGTGTGTGTATTAATCTCTCATCAACATCATATAGAAAAGAAATTACTACAGTAAAATGAATCCCTAATTGTAATTATATGTTGCATATTCTTCAATAATTCCGCTTTTAGAAGAAAATAATAATATTACTTTTATACTTGGATTTTTAATTAAAAACTCTTTAGTTTTTTCTAAACCCATTGCCATAAATGCTGTAGCGTAGGCATCTAAATCTGCACAATCTTTATTCGATATTACCGAGGCACTTAACAAATTACTTTCTGTTGCATAGCCCGTCTTTGGATTTATAGTGTGCACATATTTTTTTCCTTCACTAGAAATTCTAAATTTTCTATAATTACCTGAAGTAGCCATGGCCTTATTTGAGAGATTAATAGTTTTAAACCCATTATTATCATAAGAGTTTACAGGATTAACTATTCTAATTAGCCAAGGTTTATTATTTTTTTTAAAACCTTTTGCTCGTATTTCTCCACCTATTTCAATTAAATAATTTTCTATTTTTTTTTGATCAAAAAAACGAGCAATAACATCAATGGCAAAACCTTTGGCTATTGAATTAAAATCTAGATATACCTTTGGATCTTCCTTTAAAACTTTACTATTTTTTAAAGTTATTTTCTCTAGACCTACAAACTTCATTTGCTCTTTTATTTCTGCATCTGTAAGGTCTCTTTTCTCATTTTTAGGTCCAAAGCCATAAGCATTTACTAAGTTCCCTACAGTTGGATCAAAAAAGCCATCAGTTTCTTTATAAATTCTCTTCGATTTTTCAAATACTTCAGAAAAGATTGCATCTACAATAATTGTTGAATCTCCATTATTTATTTTAGAAATATCCGATTCAGAACTATAAGTTGATGTAGATGTATTCACCAATAAAAACAAACTATCTAAAGATTTTTGAAAGTTAATATTCGTATTATAATATTTGATTTTATACGATGTACCAAAAATAGGCCCTTCTAAAGTGTAATCTCTATTCTTCTTTTCCTGAGTGCAGGCCAATAACATTACCAAAACTGTAATAAAAGTAATAATATTCTGGAGTTTCATGAATTGAAGTTTTTTTTTACAAAAATAGTACATAAATTTTTCACAAAATCTTGTTAATCATACTTTTTATGTATTCTATTTGTTAAATTTGTCTACTCAATTTAATTTGTATACAATGAAAAAAATAGTAATATTATTAGTAACGGCTGTAATTATAAGTTCTTGTGTTTCAAAAAAAGAATTTGTTAATTTACAATCAAAACACGATCAAACAAAAACAGAATTGGTAGATGTAAAAGCTAATTTACAAAAGTGTTTAATTAAAAATGAGAAAGAATCTTCTAAAGTATTTGCTCTTGCAGAGCAAGTTAAATACTTAAAAGAAGATAAAAAGACTGCTTTAAAGCAAGTTGAAAATTTAACAGTTTTAACACAATCTTCTTCTGATAATATTAAGAATGTAATTTCTCAATTAAGTGAAAAAGATAAATATATAAATGGTGTTAGAGAAGCGATGACTAAAAAAGATTCTTTAAATCTTGCTATTAAATTTCATTTAACTAAAAATTTAACAGACGGCATACAGGATAAGGATATTGAAGTAAATGTTGAAAAGACTGTTGTATTTATCTCTATTTCTGACAAATTATTATTTAAAAGCGGAAGCTATAA
Organism: Polaribacter sp. Hel1_33_78; assembly: GCF_900106075.1. Lineage (NCBI taxonomy): Bacteria > Pseudomonadati > Bacteroidota > Flavobacteriia > Flavobacteriales > Flavobacteriaceae > Polaribacter > Polaribacter sp. Hel1_33_78. Next base: position 431,425 of record NZ_LT629794.1, on the reverse strand, counting down.
TGTAACAGACAAGGCTTACACTGTTTTAGAAAAAATTGCTAAAGTAATTAACAATCAACCTAAGATGGAAGTGATGATAGAAGGACATACGGACTCTACTCCTATTAAAAGAAATATCCTACAAGACAATTGGGATTTATCTGCTTTAAGAGCAACTTCTATTACTAGAATTCTGCAATACAAATATGGTGTAAAACCAGAAAGATTAATTGCTGCTGGTAGAAGTCAATATATCCCTTTAGCACCAAATGATACTGCTGAAAATAAATCAAAAAATAGAAGAACAAAAATTATCATCATGCCTAAATTAAATCAATTCTTTGATTTGTTAGAGCAAGATGCTTCTAAATAATTTTAGCACTTTTTAACCAATTTAAAACCAACTCAAAAAGAGTTGGTTTTTTTTTTGTAAAATAATCATACATCTATTAAGTGTTAACGTTATATTAAAAACATCTTCATCGATTAAGGATATAAAATTTATATTATCAATAACTTAAATAGTTAAAAATAGTTTGATCTTATCTAAATTATTTTAAAAAAAGTTACTGTAATTCCAAAGACATTCAACTAAGCATTTTGCTTAGTTGAATGTCTTTGGAAAAAACTTAATTTGTTGGTCATATTTTTATTTAAAAATATAACTTAAATATTCAATCAACTTTTTGTAATTCAAGGAATAACATACTTTAAATTTAAAAGATTAACTTTAAAGACTGTTATTACAAATAACTTTTAAGTATAATTATTTAAGACAAAAGTCGCCTTTATTACAATAACTAAAAGAACTAGATACAGTCTATTATTAAATGTATGTCAAATAAAAAGCCAACATATCAAGATTTAGAAAAAGAAATTATTAAGTTAAAATCAGAAAACGAAATACTACAAAGTAACGACCGTTTCAATATGCTTTCAAAAGTATCTGATGATATGTTTACAGTACACCAACCTGATGGTAAATACCTTTATTATAATGGCCCAACATGCTATGCAATTTCACCTAAAGAAATTGTTGGTAAAATGCCCGAAGATATTTTCAATAAAGATGTTTCCAAAAGAATTATGTCTGCATTTAAAAAAGTAAATAAAACTGGCGAAAGTGTAACTATAGAAGTTTTATTAGATTGGTTAGGAGAAAGAAAATGGTTTTCAGAATACATCTACCCTTTTAAAAATGCTAAAGGAGAAGTAATAGAAATTGTTAAAGTATGTAAAGACATTCATCAACATAAAATTGCTCAGCAAGAAGTTGAAAATCAAAACATTGCCCTTCTTAGAAGTGCAAAAGAATTAAAAGCATCAAATAAAGCGTTTCATGAACTAAACAAAGAGCTTCATAATTCTAATAAAAAATTAACCTCTGCTAAAGAAATACTTGAAAAAAGTGAAATCAATCTTCGTACTCTAATGAATACCATACCAGATTTAATTTGGTTAAAATCAGAAGACGGAAGATATTTATTTGTAAATAATCGCTTCGAAGATTTATTTGGTGCAAAAGAACAGGATATTGTTGGAAAAACAGATTATGACTTTGTGGATAAAGAACTTGCAGACTTGTTCAGAATGAATGATAAGAAAGCAATTTATAATGGAATTTCATCTGTAAATGAAGAAACTGTAGTCTTTGCAAATGACAAACACATTGAGCTATTGGAAACTACTAAAGTACCAGTTATTTCCAATGATAATAGTCTTGTTGGGGTTTTAGGTATTGGAAGGGACATTACTGCAGAAAGAAAAGCAGAAAAAACTTTGAAAGCATCAAATAAAGCATACCGTAAACTAAATCAAGAGCTCAAAATATCGAATAAAAAATTAAGTAACGCAAAAAATACAATTGAAAAAAGCGAAATAAATCTTCGTACTTTAATGAATACCATACCAGATTTAATTTGGCTCAAATCAGAAGACGGAAGATATTTATTTGTAAATAATCGCTTCGAAGATTTTTTTGGTGCAAAAGAACAGGATATTGTTGGAAAAACAGATTACGAATTTATGGATAAAGAAGTTGCAGACTTCTACATAGAAAAGGATAAGGAAGCAATTTCTAGTGGAGTTGCAAATGTAAGTGAAGATTATGCAATCTTTGCAAATGACAATCACGGTGAGCTGCTAGAAACTACTAAAGTACCAGTTATTTCTAAAGATAATAGTGTTATTGGGGTTTTAGGTTTTGCAAGGAACATTACTGCAAAGAAAAAAGCAGAAAATCTGACTCAAAAATTAAGTAGTATTGGTAACTGGCAATGGAATTTAAAAACAGACGAATCAGAATGGTCTGAAGAAATGTATAAAATTTATGGCCAATCAAAGGAAACTTTTTATCCTTCTCGCAAAAATGTTATGAGCGTAATTTTGCGAGAAGACTTGAAAACATTTCGTCAAAATATGGCGTTATTATACACTGATGAAATATTTTATCCTTTTGAGTTTAGAATAAAACGGCCATCTGGTAAAATTAGACACTTGCTTTTAATGTCTGCTGAAAAAAAATCTGGAGACATTACTTTTGGTTTAATTAAAGATATTACCGGAAAAAAAGAGAGAGAAAAAGAAAAAGAAAATTTTTTATTAAAATTAGAAAAAACTAAAAACGAATTAAATAAAGCTCAAAAATTAGGACAAATTGGTAGCTTTCAATGGAATTTAACAACAGATACATCAGAATGGTCTGAAGAAATGTATAAAATTTATGGCCAATCAAAGGAAACGTTTCATCCTTCTCACCAAAATATTATGAGCCTAGTTTTGCGAAAAGACTTGAAAAAAGTTAATCAAAATATTGAGTTATTATTCGCTGATGGAATGTTTTCTCCTCTTGAGTTTAGAATAAAACGCCCATCTGGTGAAATTAGACACTTAACTTTAATGTCTGCTGAAAAAAGACCTGAAAATATTATTTATGGTTTAATTAAAGATATTACCGAAAAAAAACAGCTAGAAGAAGAAAAAGAAAAGTCTTTATTAAAATTAGAAAAAACTAAAATCGAATTATTTGAAGCTCAAAAATTAGGACAAATTGGTAGCTGGTTATTAAATCCTAAAAATAAAAAAGTGGAATGGTCAGAGGAAACCTATCATATTTGGGGTTTCGATTTCAATAAAAATATTCCCAAATATGATACCATTATTAATTTAATTCACCCCGATGATTTCGAATTCGTTATGAATTCTGTTAAAATAGTTAGTACAATGGGCATCCCGTTTGATATTAAATTTAGAATTTGTATTCCTAATAGACCTGAAAAAACATTAAGATCTGTTTGTAACCCAGTTAGAGATGCCAATGGTAATATTGTTAATTTAAAAGGAACAAACCAAGACATAACAGAACAGGTTAATCAAGAAAAGAAAGTTTTAAAAGTTGGATTAGAATCAAGAGCTATGAAATCTGCTGTAGATTTAGGTTGGTCATCAGCTGAATTTACAATGGAGGGAATTATTTTGAGAGCAAATTATAATTTTGTTACTGATTTTGGATATTCTTCAAAAAAGGAATTCATAGGAAAGCATCACAAAATATTTTATGACCCCTCTTATGAAAATTCTGATAGTTATGAACGTTTTTGGAAAGACCTAGCAAATGGTATAAAACAAAAAGGGGAATATAAGCGTATAAAAAAAGATGGTTCTACTATATGGATTCACGCAACTTATACGCCAGTTAAAGATGTTAATGGAAATTATTATAAGGTAATAAAAATAGCCAACGACATCTCAGAAATGGTGACAACTAAGTCTAAAGTTACTGCTATTGCGAATGAATTACGCCAGTTTATTGAAACTGCCAACGCACCAATTTTTGGTATTGATAGCCAAGGACTGGTTAATGAATGGAATCAGACTTCAGAAAAAATTACAGGATTTACTAAAAAAGATGTATTAGGAAAAGATTTGGTACAGACATACATCACAAAAGATTACCAAAAAGCTGTAAAACAAGTATTAGACGACGCTTTACTTGGTAAAGAAACGGCCAATTATGAATTCCCATTATTTACCAAAACCAAAGAACGGGTTATGGTTTTATTAAACTCTAGTACACGTAGAAATGCAAATGGAGACGTTACGGGTGTGTTAGGTGTAGGGCAAGATATTACGCAAATTGATAAGCTAAGAACAGAATCTGAATCTATTGCAAAAGAATTAAGACAGTTTATCGAAACCGCAAACGCACCAATTTTTGGTATTGATAGTCAAGGACTGGTTAATGAATGGAATCAGACTTCAGAAAAAATTACTGGTTTTACAAAACAAGAAGTATTAGGAAAAAATTTAGTACAAACCTATATTAGAGCAGACGACCAAGAAGCAGTAAAAAAAGTATTAGACAATGCGTTATTTGGTTTAGAAACAGCAAATTTTGAATTCCCATTATTTACCAAAACCAAAGAACGGGTTATGGTTTTATTAAACTCTAGTACACGTAGAAATGCAAATGGAGACGTTACGGGTGTATTAGGAGTAGGACAAGATATTACAGAATTAGTTGGTTATCGTAATCAATTAGAGTTAAAAGTAAATCAAAGAACTTTAAAATTAAATGAAGCATTAAAAAAGGAAAAAGAATTAAGGGAATTAAAATCAAAATTTGTTTCAACAGCATCTCATGAATTTAGAACTCCTTTATCTTCAATAAATTTTGCTGCAGGATCTATTAAAAAATACTGGTCTAAAATGGAACCTAATGTGATAGAAAAAAAACTTCATAAAATTGAAGATCAAGTTATGCACATGACAAAATTATTAGATGATATTTTAATTGTTGGTCAAGCTGAAGCCGGTAAAATAATGTACAACCCTATACATCTTAATCTTGGAGACTTTATTTATGAAATAATTGAAGAGGTAGGTAATTCTCATAACAAACGACATAAAATATTACTAATTGATGATGAAAAATTAAAAAACACCTCTATTTTTATTGATGAAAAATTAGGAAGAAATATTTTTATCAATATAATAAGTAACGCTGTAAAATTTTCTCCAGATGCAGATACCGTTACTGTTGAATTTTCAACAGAGAAAAATTACACCGTTATATCCGTTATCGATTTTGGTATTGGAATTCCTAAAGCAGAGCTTTCAAATATATTTAACCCTTTTATTAGAGGAGAAAACGTAGATTTAATTCAAGGAACAGGTCTAGGATTATCTATTGTAAAAGAAGCTGTAGATGCTTTAGGAGGAAAAATCATTGTGAACAGTAAAATTGGCAAAGGAACCTCTTTTCTCGTTAAAATTCCAAAAAATTCTAAATGATTATTAAGAAAATATTACGGTACTTTCATTTAAAAAAACTGAAAGCACTTATGTTAAAATACGACTACAATGCCTCAGACACCAAGGAAATAAGAGTTGCTAAATCCTTAATTCTAATCATTGCTGTTAGTTGCAGTCTTTGTGGAGTGGCATGGAGTATTATTTATTACTGTTTCTTGGGATTTGGGTTAACAACAATGCTTCCTTTAATTTTCGTAATTATCGTTATTCCAGCTATTTTCATTGCGCACTTTCTCTCGAATTATAAGCTATTAGTATACGCACAAATAATCTGTATTTCATTAGTACCAACTTTAATTCAGTGGAGTTTAGGCTCTATTCATAACTCTGGTTTTGTGATCGGTTGGTGTTTTTTAAGCCCTCTTGTTGCATTACTGTTTCTTAAAGAGAAATATGCAAAAATATGGATGCTTGCATTCTTTTTAGTTGTTGGAATTACTATCATTTTTTCACCAACTTTTTCTAACAACGGAATAAAAGTTACAGAAACTGCACGTATACTATTTTATCTTATGAATATCGGAGCACCATTCTTAATCTTTTATTTTGCATCGTTTTATTTTATAAACGAATTAAAACATCAGCGAGAACGTTTGTTTTTACTATCAGTATCTAAGTCAGTTAACGAAGAAATGAAACAGTTTTTTAAAACTGCAAATACACCAATTATTGGTATTGATAATAAAGGGTTGGTTAATGAATGGAATTTAACTTCTGAAAAAATTACTGGGTATACAAAACAAGAAGTATTAGGGAAAAATTTTGTGGAAACCTATATCCCTAAAGAGTATAAAAAAATTGCTAGAAAATTATTAGAAAAAACCTTGAAAGGCATAGAAACAGCCAATTTTGAGGTTCCTTTATTTACTAAAGAGAAAGAACAGGTAATGATTTTATTAAACACAAATGCACGTATAGATACAGATGGAAAAATTGTAGGCGTATTAGTTGTAGGACAAAATATTACAGAATTAGTTGGTTATAGAAATGAATTAGAGCAAAAAGTGAAACGAAGAACCTTAAGATTAAATAAATCTTTAGAAAAACAAAAAGAATTAAACAAATTAAAATCAAGATTTATTTCAACAACATCTCATGAATTTAGAACGCCCTTATCTGCTATTAACTTTGCTGCCGGCTCTATTAAAAAATATTGGAGAAAGATGGAACCAAGTAAAATAAAACAAAAACTGAAGAGAATAGAAGATCAAGTATTACATATGACTAAATTGTTAGATGATATTTTAATTGTTGGACAGACTGAAGCTAGTAAAAATATATACAACCCATTAGAGATTAATCTAGGGGAATTTATGTCTGAAATAGTTGATGAAGTAAGTAATTCTTTAAAAAACTCGCACAAATTAATATTAATTGATCCCGAAGAATTAAAAAACGCAACTATTTTTATTGATGAAAAATTAGGACGAAATATTTTTATAAACCTACTTAGTAATGCCGTAAAATTTTCTCCGAAGGCAGATACCGTTACTATTGAATTTTCTTCTGAAGACAATTATATCATTATTTCAGTTACCGATTTTGGTATTGGAATTCCTAAAGCAGAGCTTTCAGATATATTTAAACCTTTTGTTAGAGGAAAAAGCGTAGATTTAATTCAAGGATCCGGTCTTGGATTATCGATTGTAAAAGATGCCGTAGATCTTATTGATGGAAAAATAATTGTTCAAAGAAATATTGGAAATGGAACTTCCTTTATTGTAAAAATTCCAAAAAAGCCAAACACATATTATGCATAAAATTTTAATAGTTGAAGATACATTATCCATTAGAGAAGAAGTTTTTGATATTCTAACAATGGAGGGATACACCGTTTTTCAGGCTGAAAATGGAGAAATTGGTTTTGAAATGGCTTTAAAAGAAAAGCCAGATCTTATTATTTCTGATATACTCATGCCAGAAATGAACGGTTTTGAAATGTTTAAAAAACTGCATAAAGAGAAGAAAACAAAAAGTATTCCATTAATTTTTCTTTCTGCAAAAGGCGAAAGAAAAGATATTAGAATTGGTATGAATCTTGGAGCCGAAGATTATTTAACAAAACCGGTAAATATTGATGATTTGATGAGTGCCGTCGAAAATAAAATTCAAAAGAAATTGTTTATAGATCAAAATATTATCGATAAAACATTGAAGTTATCAAATATTCTAAAAAACCAAGAAAATGAACTAGACAATTATGCGCATTTAGTTTCACATGAGTTAAAGTCATGTATAAGAAATGTTTCAGACTTATTAACCTGGACTCAAGAAGATGCAAAAGAAACAGATAATTTTAATGGGTCTAATCATCTTCAACTTATGGAAGAAAAGGTAGAAAAAATGGAAAATTTATTGGTACAACTAGAACAATACAAAAACATAGCACATACTTCTTTTAAAAATAAAGACATTAACATTCATACAATAGTGCAACGCGTAATAGATGAAATACCTGAATCACCACATATTACAATTAAAATAAAGAATCAATTACCTACACTATTTGCAGATGAAAATATGTTGCAAAAAGTATTTGAAGTTTTAATACAAAATGCTATCAAACATATTGATCACAAAAATGGTGTTATTGAATTAGGCTGTAAAACAACTAAAAAAGAGTATATTTTTTCAATTAAAGATAATGGTATTAGTATTCATGAAAAATACCATAGAAAAATATTCAAAATGTTTGAAACTATAAAATCTACAACATCTGCAGGAATTGGGTTAAGCATTGTTAAAAAAATTATTTCTTATTACAATGGAGATGTATATTTAGAAAGTATTTCTAATAAAGAAAGAACATTTTATTTAAATCTTCCAAAAACAACTGATGATTTCTAAAATTTTAGTAGTTGAAGACTCAAAAATCATACGCGAAGAAATTTGTGAAATCCTTGAATTCGAGGGTTTTAAAGTAATTTGTGCAGAAAATGGTGCAAAAGGATTAAAAAAAGCAAAAGTAACGTTGCCTAATTTAATTATTTCAGATATTTCTATGCCTAAATTAAATGGGTACCAGTTTTTAAAAGAACTTCAAAAATCTAGCACTACAGAAGCAATTCCTTTTATTTTTCTTTCCGGCAAAACTGAATTGCCAGATTTAAGGAAAGGTATGAATATGGGCGCAGATGATTATTTAATAAAACCTTTAAATATAGAGGAATTAATAAAAGTTGTAAAACGTAAATTAAAAAAGCAACAAGTAATTCAAGACAATATAGATGAGCTCGTAGAGGAAAACGAATACTCTCTAAAAGAAGCCGGTAGAATGGCAAAAATTGGCTATTGGAGATACATTAATCAAACAGATACACTTATTTGGTCAGAAACTATTCATGAAATTTACGGAACTGACCCTGAAAAAGAGGTGCCCGAAATTGATGTAATTTATGCTTTTTTTGATGAAAAATCAAGAAATAAACTTACCGAAGCTGAAATTACTCTTAACACTAGCGAGATTCCTTTTGACCTTGAATTAAAGTTGACCAATTTAAAAAACGAAGAACGTTGGATACGAAACATAGGAGAACCCTTATATAATAGTAAAAATGAAATTATTGGTAGAAGGGGTGTTTCCCAAGATATTACAGAGCAAAAATTAACTAGTAATAAAATTGAAAAAGCCGAAGAGATGTATCGTCTATTGGCTAATAATTCTAACGATTTAATTTGTTTAATCGAACTAGACAACACTTTTAAATACGTTAGTCCTTCTGTAAAAACATTATTAGGATATGAACAAACAGATTTTTTAGGCAAACAAGTATTTGGCATAATCCATAGAGATGATCTTAAAGCGCTAAAAAATGCTATAGAACAAAACATGTGTAGTGGTGCTGTTAATGGTGCTTTTTCATGCAGAGTTCGTCATAAAAAAAATCATTATTTATGGTTTGAATTTTTAACTTCTCCCGTTTATGAAGAGGAAAAAATTAGCTATTTTGTTATCTCTGCTAGAGATATTACGCAAAGAATGTTGGCAAAACAAAAAATTGAAACCTCTTTAGATCTTTTAGAAAAAAAAGAATTCTCTTTAAAAGAGTCAAGTAGAATGGCTAAAATTGGGTATTGGGAATATGATAGTGTAAATGCTTCTATTACATGGTCTCAGTATCTGTATCATATTATAGCAGCAGACCCAAGCAAAAATCCAATATCGAGAAAAGAATTTGTAGCTCTTTTTGATGAAAAATCTCAAGAAAAGTTAGAACAAGCTACCCAAAACCTTACCTCTAACGGTATACCTTATGATCTAGAATTAAAATTAACGAACCTAAGAAAAGAAGAACTTTGGATACGAAATGTAGCGCAACCTGTATATAATAATGAAAATGAAATAATTGGCAGGAGAGGGCTTTTTCAGGATATTACAGACACAAAAGAAGCACAATTTGAATTAGAACTGTCTAAACTAAAAATTCAAAACTCTCTAAATCTTTTAGAAAAAAAAGAATACTCTATGAGTGAGGCTAGTAAAATGGCCAAAATAGGCTATTTAGAAGATGATATTGCTACTGATACTTTTAAATGGTCTGAGCATCTTTACCAAATTTTTGGATTTGACCCAAAAAAACCAGTACCTTCTAGTAAGGAAATTGCTATGCTTTATGATCTTGAATCTCAACAAAAAATGGCAAAAGCTACTTCAAATCTTGACTCCAAAGGAATTCCTTTTGATTTAGAGTTGAAAATGATTAACCTTAGAGAAGAAGAAGTTTGGATCAGAATTGTAGTTCAGCCTGTGTACAATAAGCAAAATAAAATTGTTGGAAGAAGAGGTGTCCTACAAGATATTACAGAACAAAAACTAGTGAGGAATAAAGTTGCAGAAGCAGAAGAGATGTATCGCATACTAACCGATCATTCTAATGACTTAATATGCATGCATGAACCAGACGGTACTTTCAAATACATTAGTCCTTCCATGAAATATATAATAGGGTATGAGCAAGAAGAGCTTCTAAATAAAAAAAATTTTAGTATATTACATCATGATGATTTTGAAAAACTAAAAAATGAATTAAAAGAAGGATTGCAAAATGATACAAATATCGATCCTTTTCAATGCAGAGTTCTTCACAAAAACGGACATTTTATTTGGATAAAATTTTTGTTATCAAGAGTTTATAAGGACAATAAAATTAGCCATTTTGTTTCTTACGCTAGAGATATTACAAAGTGGGTATTAGCAAAAAAAGAGATTCAAGAATATCAAACATCACTTCAGGGATTAACAACTGAAATTACCTTGATCGAAGAAAAACAAAAACAAAATATAGCATCTAACATTCATGATCACTTAAGTCAATCTTTAGTAATTTCAAAAATGAGAATTGATGAATTGAAAAGAAACCCAGAACTAAAAATAATTGATAAAGATTTACTCTTTATTGAAAAAAACATATCTGAAGCTTTAAAAAATAGCCGTAAAATTACGTACGATCTTTCTCCTCCAGTATTGTATCAATTAGGGATTATAGATGCATTAGAATGGCTCTTTGAAGATGTAGAAGTTACGCATAATATTGCATGTACTATTAATAGTAATATAGCTAGTATTAAATTAGATGATGTAAAGTCTATTTTATTGTATCGAAGCATACAAGAAGTGATAAATAACACCATAAAATATGCCAATGCAACTTTGATTACTGTTGATCTTAATAAAACCAATCTTGGGCTTACTATTATTGTAACAGATAATGGTAATGGATTTAACACGAATGTATTAAACAATTATCATAACCACTCAGGATCTGGTTTTGGGTTGTTCACTATTAGAGAACGTCTTCAAAATATAAAAGGAAAATTTACTATATCATCAATAATAAATTCAGGAACAACTGTTACATTTTTTATACCCCTATCTCTATGAATACCATAAAAGAAATTAAAATACTATTAGTAGACGACCATAAATTACTAAGAGATGGTTTAAGAAACATTATTGAACAAAGATCAAACATGCATATAATTGGAGAAGCTTCAGATGGCAGAGAAGCTATAAAAGTAGCTTCTAAATTATTGCCAGATGTTATCGTTATAGACGTAGCAATGCCTGGCATGAATGGTATAGAAGCTGCACAACAAATACATAAAAATCATCCAAATATAAAAATTATAGGTCTTTCTATGCATTCTGGAAAACAATTTATACAAGGCATGTTTAAGGCAGGTGCTTATGGGTACTTATTAAAAGATGGAGATTCAGATGAATTAATTACAGCGATTACCACTGTAGTTCAAAATAAAAAATACCTCTCAAAAGACATCAATCAAGAGTTTCTTTCTTTACTTAAAAAAGGAAAACTTTTAGAAAAAACATATTTGAGTTCTAGAGAAAAAGAAGTTTTACAATTGATTGCAGAAGGTAAATCATCAAAAAAAATAGGAGAAATATTGTTTTTAAGTTCAAAGACTATTGATGTTCATAGAAATAATATTATGAAAAAAGTAGATTTATTTACCATATCTGAATTAACAAAATATGCGATTCAGAATGGTTTAACTACCTTAGAAATTTAATAGTTAATATTTCCTATTTTGTTTAATAGAAAATAATACATAAGGTATTTTACCTCTATTAAAATTACATACATTTCTTTTAAATCAATAAACTTTTTTTGAAATAAGAATAACTTTCAAATAATTTATTTAAACAACTTAAAGGGTATTAATTTTTTTGGGAATTCGGTTAAAAAAAAAGCCAAACATGCGCGGGGTTGTTTAGCTTTTTCAACTAATTTTTTGGAGGGATATAATGATGGGATATACGGGGGAAATATACATTATACAAAAAACAACAATACTTTTATTTTAGGTCATTAAAAATTTTTTTATATATAGAACCTAACTCAACAAAGATATTTTATAATGCCATCTTATTCAATAGGTGATTTCCTTAATTTATAATCTAAAAATAAATCCCATTTCGTTTATCAATAAAAATTTAGACGCATAAATTAATTGTTTTCTATGTGATTAGCATTGAAAAATTAATTAAATATTTTAAAGGCGCTATATGATTTTTAAAGCTACTAGCAAGAGATTTAAACAAACAAGCTAATATCTAAAGAAAAAAATAAGAATATATCTTAAGACTTTATAGAGGTTATTAGTATTAATAAATAAATTAGATTTTTTTTAAAATATTGCTGTTTGAATCATTTGAGATGTAAGTTTCAACAAAGATATTAACGTTTTTAAAGCTCCTCTAAATAAACTTAATGACAAAAATAAGAAAGGAAATAGACAAGTGAAAAAAGTCATAACAGTTAACGCTTCTGAAAAAGATTTTATAGTAGCTAATCTGGATAACATTGTTATTAAATCATGACCAGAAAAGTATAATCCAATCGAAGTAACTGCAAGTAATACTATTTTTTTTAATATATTTTTTGACATATTATGGGGGGGTAATAAGTTAATATTATTAAAGTAATACTCATTTATTTTTAGACTTTGAATAAATTTTTTGTCTAAGCATATTTAATAAATACTACTCAACAAATATATTTAGTGATACCCTGTGTATCAATAGGTAATATTCTTAATTACGAATACTAAGACCCAAGTACAATCAAATACCAAAATAATTAAGATAAATTATAGTATTTGCGTTTAATAACTATTTAAAACCAACTAAAAAGGAGTTTATTTTTTTGTTTTTATAAACTTATCTATCTTGAAAAAACGACTAAATTCCTTTAACTTCCTTTATAAAACATTAAAAAAAAACACCTATAAGAGACTACGTGAAATATAATTTGAAAAATGAAAAACACTACCAAAAAACAGGAACAATTAGGTCATCCCATAGAACGGATTCAGTATGCAAATGAACTTTTTGATGCAAGTGAAATTTGAGATAAGGAAATAAATAATAGTATTTTAACTAAAACCATTAGAATCCACTAACCCTGAAATTGAATTACTAAAAAATTTGTCTGAAGGAATTTCATATTAAACACGTTACCCAATTCCTAAAAGGTTTGAAAACATAACGAATGAAAAAAAAGGCTAGTTTTGGGTTGCTAACAAAAATACTCGCGAATATTCTATTTGGCTTTTATTTGCTAAATTAGGGACTTAAAACACTTAGCTTTCAATACATCAAAGTTATACAAACTACTCTAAAACCTCAATAAAATCTTCAAAAGCCACATAATAAGGTTGGTTTTTAAAAACAGGATTTTCTACACTTTCTGCATTTGCAATTCCAACTCCTGCAAACCAAACTTTAGCATTTTGTTTTTTCGCATGGTTTATAAAAGTTTCCATCCAAACAACATCATAATCATTTGGATTCTGTAAATTTTTTGATGCCTTTACCAATACAAAAATAGTCGGTTCTCCTTTTTTGAACAAGACATACTGTGGATGTCTTTTTAATTGACTATTTATAGCCTGAAATTCATACCCCATTTTCTGCAACTTTTTCCCAACAATGTTCATTGCCAAATTATGCAATTCTTGAGCCGTTAAAATCTGCATTACTTTTTCTTATTATGTTTGTTGTAGTTTTTATCTCCCCTAGTTTTTGGCTTCTTATATTTCTTCGCAATCTCCCTTCTATAAGACCCTCCTCGATTAACTTGACTATTTTTTTCGCTCTTTTCATGAAAAGCTGGCCCAGGAACATATTCTAGTGAAGTTCTATTTTTAGAAATCCCTTGATCTTCTCTTGGACGTTCATCTTCCGTTAACATTGTAGCAATTTCTACTTCCTCAGGAAGTTCTAGAACCGGAATTTCATAATTCATCAATGCTTCGATACCCTTTTTAGCTTCTTGCTCTTTTTCGGTTGAAAATAACATTGTTTTTCCAGCTTTCTCAGCACGTCCAGTTCTACCAATTCTGTGCATATAATTTTCAGGGAAATCTGGCGTGTCAAAATTGATAACATGAGAAACTTCATCAAAGTCTAAACCACGCGCCATAACATCTGTAGCTAACAAAATTCGATTCTTTCCTTCATCGAATTGTCGTATCGAACGAATTCTGTAATTCTGAGTTTTATTCGAATGTATTACGCACATTTCGTCATTAAAAACTTCTTCTAAATGTTTAAATAACAAATCTGCAGTTCTTTTAAAACCAACAAAAATTAAAACTTTATTGAACGTTTCTTGGTCCCTTAAAAGGTGGTTTAACAAATTTACTTTCGTAAAAAAGTTAGGAATATTATAAGAAACTTGTTCAATATTGTCCAATGGAGTTCCGCTAACTGCCACCGAAATTTTTTCCGGATTTTTAAAAAAATCATAAATTAATTTATCAACATCTTCAGTCATGGTTGCGGAAAACAAAACATTTTGTCTTCTTTCTGGAATGACATCAAAAATATTCATCAACTGAAATCGGAATCCTAAATCTAACATTACATCTACCTCATCTATTACCAATTTCTGAATAGACTTCATCTTTAAAGAATTGCTTAAAACCAAATCATACAAACGCCCTGGAGTTGCTACAATAATATCCTGACCCTGCAGAATAGCTTGTCTTTGGGTGTTGATATTTGTACCACCATAAACACCTAAAACACGTGTATTGATATATTTTGATAATTGCTCAATCTGTTCAACAACCTGTAAAACCAATTCACGAGTTGGCACCAAAACTAAAATACGAGGATGTTGTTGTTTAGAAAATTTTAAATCTCTAAGAATTGGTAACATATAGGCAAACGTTTTCCCTGTTCCAGTTTGTGCTATTCCAACTACATCTTTACCCGATCTAACTACAGAAAATGCTTGCTCTTGAATTGGAGTTGGATTCTCAAAACCCAAATCATCAATTGCGTATTGCAGCTGATTTGATAAATCTAATTCTTTAAAAGTCATGTCTTTTAATTTTTGGCAAAGGTACATTTTATAAAACGAGAAGCAATAACAGTTTACAGAAGGAATATTTAGTAATTTTGTGTTTGAAATTTTTACATCAAATGATTACAGATACACATACACACCTTTATTCCGAGCAGTTTAATGAAGATAGAGAAGCCATGATTCAAAGAGCAAAAGATGCTGGGGTTTCACGATTTTTTATACCTGCTATTGATTCTTCTTGCACAAAAAGCATGTTAGACCTGGAAAAGGAAAACCCAAATGATGTATTTTTAATGATGGGTTTACATCCAACTTCTGTCAAAGAAAATTATTTAGAAGAATTAGCACATGTTAAAAACTGGATTGATAAAAGAAATTTTTACGCAATCGGTGAAATTGGTATTGACTTATTTTGGGATAAGAGTTTTTTAGCACAACAACAAGAGACTTTTAAAACTCAAATTCGCTGGGCCAAAGAAAAAAAATTACCAATTGTTATTCATTGCAGAAATGCTTTTGATGAAATTTTTGAAATATTAGAAACTGAAAAAAGTGATGATTTGAGAGGCGTTTTTCATTGTTTTACGGGTACTTTAGAACAAGCAAAACAAGCTATTTCTTACAATATGAAATTAGGAATTGGTGGTGTTGCAACTTTTAAAAATGGTAAGATTGATACTTTTTTAAATGAAATAGGTTTACAGCACATTGTTTTAGAAACAGATGCTCCCTACCTAGCCCCTGTGCCTTACAGAGGAAAAAGAAATGAAAGTTCATATATTACGAATGTTATTGATAAATTAGTAGATATTTATGGCGTTTCGTTTGAAGAAATCGCAAAAATTACCACTCAAAACTCGAAAGATATTTTTAGCATATAATGTACTCAACCGAAACTACATATTACAAAACACCCATAGGAACTGCCAAAATTGTTGGAGATAAAAACGGAATACAAGCTGTTTCTATCTTGGATGATGATCTAGAAACATCCTCAAAAACTCCATATTGCCTGCAAGATTGTGTAGTGCAATTAGAAGAATACTTTCAGGGAAAAAGGGAAAGCTTTAACCTAACTGTAAATCCAAAAGGAACACCATTTCAAATAAAAGTATGGAAAAAATTACTTAAAATTCCATATGGTAAAACAAGAACTTATTTAGAACAAAGCAAGGCTTTAGGCGATGTAAAAGCAATAAGAGCTGTTGCTTCAGCGAATGGAAAAAACCCACTTTGGATTATTATTCCTTGTCACAGAGTAATTGGTTCTGACGGCTCTTTAACGGGCTATGCAGGCGGAATATGGCGTAAAAAATGGTTATTGGCTCATGAAAACCCTGTAAAACAGCAATCTCTCTTCTAGTATTATAATAAAGTATATTAAAAAAACAATTTTAGCGTTCTTTACATATCGTACATATGCATAAAAATACCCTTTTTTTAATATTGCTTTTCGTTGGATATTCAATCCAATCTCAAATAATATCTAAAGATTTTAGGTCAAAAATTATTGAAGTAAAAAAAGATACTATTCAATTAGATTCTGTTGCTATTAATTCACAAGAATTTAAAATTTTTGATATTTCAAAAAAACGTATTTCTTCAACCGAATTTAAAGTAGACTTTAGCAAAGCAGTGCTAATAATCGATTCTAATAAATATAAAAATATTACCATTGAATATTTTAGATTTCCCGATTTTATAACCAAAATATATACTCCTTTTAATGAAAATCTCATTATAAACAACAACACAAACAATGGCGTTTTATACAGTTTAACCACCAACAAAAAAGCATCGGATGTCAAACTTTTTGAAGGGTTGCAAACACGCGGTTTTATTAGCAGAGGAATTACCACTGGAAACAATCAAAATGCAGTTACCAATTCTGCTTTGGATTTAGAAATTTCAGGAAAATTATCTAAAGATGTTACATTAAGAGCTAATATTTTTGATACCAATATTCCGATTCAAGAAAATGGATACTCTCAAAATATAACAGATTTTGATAGAATATTCATTGAAATGTTTAGTGATAATTGGCGTGTAAAAGCAGGCGATATTTCATTAAAAAACAACAAAAGCTACTTTTTAACTTTTACAAAACAAGTTGCTGGTTTAGAGGCAGCAGCAACTATAAATGACAATTTAAAAGTCGCTGCCTCTGGGGCTGTTGTTAGAGGTAAATTTAATACGTTTAATTTTACAGCCTCCGAAGGAAATCAAGGACCTTACAAAATTTATGGTGCTAATAATGAAGCCGCTATTTTAATGATTGAAGGCAGTGAGAGTGTTTACGTGAATGGAGTTCAAATTAACCGTGGAGAAAATGCAGATTATACCATTAACTATAATTTAAGTGAAATTTCATTTAATACGACTTTCCCGATTACAAATGATATGAGAATCTGGATTGAGTTTCAATATTCAGATAGAAATTACACACGATTTATATCGTATAACGAAGTATCTTATGACAGTGAAAAAATGAATATTGCTGCTTATTTCTATTCTGAAAACGATGCAAAAAACCAACCTCTACAACAAATTTTATCTACTGAACAAAAACAAATCCTTGCAAATGCAGGCAATAATTCTGCTGCCATGATTGCAGAAAGTGCTTTTTTAGATACATTTAATGAGAACAAAATACTCTATAAAAAAGTTACAAATGGAGCGGTAGAAACTTTTGAGTATTCTACCTCTAAAACAGATGAATTGTACAATGTAACATTTACAAATCGTGGTGCAAATAATGGCGATTATATTTTAGATAGAACCATTGCTATTGGAAATATATTTGTCTTTGTAGGCATTAATCAAGGAGATTATCAGCCCGTTATAAATTTAATTCCGCCTACAAAAAGTCAAATTTTTGTAGTTCAATCTGATTATAATCCTACCAAAAAAACAGAGATTAATTCAGAAATTGCTATTAGTAATAATGATGCAAATTTGTTTTCAAATTTAGATGATAATCAAAATAAAGCAGTAGCCGCAAAAGTTAGCTGGCAACAAATTTTAATTGATAAAAAATGGCAATTAAAAAGTAATATTAATCATGAGTTTGTGCAACAAAACTTTCAATCAGAGCAAGGTTGGGAACCTGTAGAGTTTAACCGAGATTGGAATTTATTAACCAATAACGCTACGAAAAACTTTTTTCAATCCGAATTAAGTTTACAAAATAAAACAGATGATTTTGTTTTGTACCGATTCAACAGCTTAAATTATACTGATATATTTAAAGGAATAAAACACGAACTTCAATCTAAATTGAATATTAAAAATACTTCATTTTTTATGAATGGAAGTTTGCTTGAAAACACATCAATCTTAGAAAATAATTCTTTTTTTAGGGCGAAAGTAAAAGCAGAACATAGTCTTAAAAAAGTTTGGCTTGGAGCCTTCATTAACTTTGAAACGAATAACCGAAAAGATATAAATACTAAACAATTCGTCAATACAAGTCATCGTTTTAAAGAATACGAAGGCTATGTTGGTATTGGAGATTCTACAAAAATATTTGCAAAAATCGGATTTAATTACAGAAATAATGACAGCATAAAATTAAATCAATTTACTGAAATTAATAACCGAAAAACACTTTATATTCAAAGTAAACTAGTAAAAAATAAAAACACGAATTTAAATGTGTTTGCCAATTACAGAATCACAACAAATAATTTTTATGAGGATGAAAAAGCACTAAATTCTAGAATTGTTTTCAATCAGAAAATATTTAACAATTTCATTAATTTAAGCACTATCTACGAAACTTCTTCCGGCAACGTTGCGCGACAAGATTATATTTATGTAAAAACAGAACCGGGCTTTGGGTTTTATACTTGGATTGATTACAATAATGATGGCGTTAAAGATTTTAACGAATTTGAAATTGCACAATTTAAAGACCAAGCAAACTATTTAAGAGTGCCAAAACCAAACTTAAGTTATCTTTCTACACAAAGAGCGAAGTGGCAGCAAAACCTGACTTTAAACCCAAGAAATTGGTCTTCTAAAACTGGTTATAAAAAACTAATTTCTCACTTTTACAATCAGAGTTTTTTATCTGTTGAAAACGAACAGGAAAGAACAGGAAATTCGTTTCAATTAAATCCTTTTGACCTTAATAAAAGCTCTTTAATTGGCTTAAATTTAAACTTTAGAAACAGTTTCTATTTCAATAAAGATTTACAAAAAAACAGCATCACTTTTACGTATGGAGATTCTAAAATTAAACAACAATATTTTATTGGAAATCAGGAAAATAAAATCAAAATTCATCAAATAGATTATGCTCATAAATTCAGAACTTTTTGGCTGATTGATTTAATGGGAAAAACATCCAACAATACCTTAGAAACAGACAATTTTATCAGTAGAAATTATAAAATTAATGCTGCAGAAGTTGAACCAAAAATTAGTTTTTTATATAATGATAACAATCGTTTTTCTGTTTTCTATCATTACAAAAACAAGAAAAATAGGTTAGAGAGTTTTGAAACTTTACAGCAACAAAAAATAGGTGTTGACTATTATTATATCAGCAAAACTAAAAATCAGATTTCTGCAAATATAAATATGTTTATAAATGATTTTACTGGAGATACGAATACACCTGTTGCCTATCAAATGTTAGAAGGTTTGCAGGCAGGGAAAAATTTCACTTGGAGCTTGCTGTTTAACAAAAAGTTGAATTCTTATTTAAACCTAAACCTAAATTACTTAGGCAGAAAAAGCGAGAACTCAAAAACTATTCATACAGGGAATGTGCAATTAAAAGCTATTTTTTAATATTCTTGGTACACTTTTTAGTTATTTTTGTTGCATTAAAGAAGACTCCAATGAAAAAAATTACTTTCCTTATTCTATTATTTGTGTCGACAATATCTCTTTCTCAAGAGAATAAAGACAGATTTCCGCAAGACAATAATAAACACCATGAATTAAAGTTGAATGCATTTAGCTTAATTGCACTCTCCTCTTTTAATGTTAGTTATGAATACTTAATTAATAATGATTCTTCTTTTGGGGTAGACTTATTTTTAACTGTTAACATGAATGAAAATTCAGAGTTTCCTAAAAAATTTTCTTTAACACCTTATTATAGATGGTTTTTTTCTGAAAAGTTTGCCGCTAGAGGTTTTTTTGTGGAAGCTTTCGGTATGTTAAATACCAGAAAGAATCGAGATAATGATGGTTACTATGATTCAAACGGAACTTACGTTTACAACTCAAACAATACGAATGTAACTGATTTCGCTCTTGGTATTTCTGTTGGCGGCAAATTTATTACCAGAAAAAACTTTGTTGCAGAAGTGTATTTAGGAATTGGAAGAAACCTTCTTAATGAGAAAACTAACATTTTTGAAACAAATATTATTTCAAGGGGTGGAATCTCTTTAGGATATCGGTTTTAATCTATTTAAATTACACTAATAAAAAATAAAAATCCATGAAAAAATTAGTTTTACTTTTTACATTATTTACAGGTTCTTTAAGTTACGCTCAGCAAGAAATTAAATTAGACATTGCTGATGCGTTAGTAATTAGAAGCTTAGAGTTCTCTTATGAAAGTTATTTAACCGATGAATCTTCTTTTGGAATTTCTGCGCTATTTAATTTAGCAAAACAATCTACAAATTTTAGATACAATGAAAATATGATGATTACTCCTTTTTATCGTCATTATTTTACAACAGATAAACAATGGAATTTTTTTGGTGAAGGTTTTTTGGGTATCAATTCAGGAAAAAAGGAAACTGTTGAAGATTCTGGAAATTATGATGAAAAATATACAGATGGCGCTTTAGGTGTTGCCGTAGGCACAAAATATGTTGCAAGTGGTGGTTTAGTAATTGATTTATATGGTGGAGTCGGACGGAATTTATTTGGTTCTAATTCTCCTGTTTTAGTTCCTAGAGTTGGCTTCAATATTGGTTGGCGGTTTTAAAACTTAAAGCTTTTAACTTTTTAAAATACTTAAGAATGTCTTTCTATCAATTTCTCTAGCCCCTAAACTGGCTAAATGAGCATTATAAACTTGGCAATCTATAAGTTCGTAGTTATTACTTTTAACCAAATGAATAAAGGCTAATTTTGAGGCATTAGAGACTTTACTAAACATACTTTCTCCACAAAAAATATTATGAGCCTCTACTCCATATAAACCACCTACTAATTCATTATTCAACCAAATCTCTATAGATTTCGCTATTCCTCTTTTGTATAAATTAATGTACGCTTGTTCCATATCATCCGTAATCCAAGTTCCAAAACCATCACCCCTATCAATGTTTTTACAATTATAAATCACTTCCTTAAAAGCTTTGTTTTCCGTAATTACAAACTTATTTTTATGGATGATTTTTTGCATCGATTTTGACACTTTTATTTCATTGGGAAACAAAACCATTCTTTCATGAGGACAATACCAAACAATGGGATCTCCCTCTGAAAACCAAGGAAAAATGCCATTTTTGTATGCGTAAATTAATCTTTCTTCAGACAAATCGCCACCTAAAGCTATAATACCATCTTTAGTTGTAAATTTATAATCAGGAAAAACGATTATATCTGTGAGCCACATCATTATTAACTAATTCATTTTAGCGAATTTAGTCAATTCTTAAAAAAAATGTTAATATTAATTAAACTGAAATTTATAAAGATTTTGTCACTATTTTTGTAAGCCGTTTTAATTTTATTAAAACCCGAAAAATGCCAAAGCTAAAAAGAAAAAAAACTAAAAAAGAAACAGCCAAGTTAGTGCATCACTATTATGCAAGAACTGGCTTTTATCTATTTGTTTGGAAAAATTTAAAGAAAGCAATCCTACCAATTACTGGTGTTATTTTAGCTATTTTTCTATTTAATAAATATCTATATAATATCAATGATGGTTTGCATCATTTTACAGAAACCTTTTCAAGATTTGCTATTTTAATCACTTTCTTTATTTCTGAAACCTTTTTAGGATTAATTCCTCCTGAAATTTTTATTGCCTGGTCTAAAAAAACAAATGAACCAATATTAAATTTAGCAATTTTAGCAACACTGTCTTACTGTGGTGGTTTGATATCTTATTTTCTAGGAAAAACAACTTTAAAAATAAAATCTTTAAAAGAGTATTTAGAAGTTAAAATGCGGGAAAATTTAAAAAACACGCGTAAATGGGGAGGTATTTTAATTTTAGTTGGAGCTTTATTGCCGTTGCCATTTTCTATTGCTTGCATCGCTGCAGGTATGATTAAATACCCTTTTAAAAATGTTGTATTTTTTGGATTATTTAGATTTGTAAGATTTGCAATTTATGCATGGGCAATTTTTAAAGTAGTAAATTAATTCACTTACCTTTGCATTATGGGATTATCGAATAACGACATTTTAAAAAAATTACGTGTAGCTCATAAACTGCGCGATACAGATATTGTAGAAATTTGCGCTTTAGTAGATTTTAAAGTAAGTAAAGGAGAACTAGGTGCTTTATTTAGAAATGAAGAACATCCAAAGTATGTAGAGTGTGGAGATCAAATTTTACGTAATTTTTTAAATGGATTGGTAATTCATCTGCGAGGGCCAATGCCTAAAAAAGAAGAAAAGAAAAAATAGGTTATCGGATTTGTTAATTATTTTAATCCAGATACAAAAAAAGAGTGCTAATTAAAATTAGCACTCTTTTTTTGTATCTCTAAAGATTTAAATTTCTAATAGTTTTAGAAAGGTAAATCATCTGGCTCTTCGTTAGAAACATTAGATGCAGGTTGAAACTGATCTACTGGAGGCAAATTACTTGGTGCAGCTTGAGATAAACTCTCTATTCTCCATCCTTGAATAGAGTTGAAATATTTAGCTTCTCCTTGCGGATTAATCCACTCTCTACCTCTTAAGTTAATAGATACCTTTACATCTTGCCCAACTTTATAGTTGTTTAACAAATCACATTTGTCCTGTACAAACTCAATCATTATCATTTGAGGATATTGATCATCCGTTGTAACTACTAATTCTCTCTTTTGAAATCCGTTAGCACCAAAAGTCTGAACGTCTCCAATGATTTTTACTTTACCAATAACTTCCATAATTTCTATTTTAATAAAAGTACTTTCCAAGCACTTTCCACATCGTTTTTACTTAAATACTCTTGAGCAAATGTATGTTTTTTTACCATTTCCAACCCAATAAATTGGGAATGTTCTTTTCCAAAGTTATTAACAGTATCTTCTGCTGGGAGTTGCTCTACATTACCTAACATCCCTAAATTATTCCCTGTTAAAATTGGACTGTTTCTAATTTCTAATGGAATTGCGTCTACTCCAATTCCTAAAGTAGCAATTGGTTTCGGAATTTCGAAAAAACCATCTCTTGCTCTTGTATAATAACTACCTCCTGCTCTCGCTACCAAATCAATTTTATGTTGATCAATGCTTCCATCATCTGCTAAAACATCTTCTGAAATATGAATTTTTACAACTTCACACACTATTAAATTACCTGCACCTCCTTCGTTACCAGTAAAAATAACATCTTTTACCTTGCACTCAAATTGCACAGGAGATTCTGCTACTCTAAAAGGCTTAATTTCGTCAGAAGGCAACATAGTAAATCCTGCTTTTTCAAACTCATTTACACCTTCTGGATATTCTGTACTGCTTAAAGACATTTGCTGCACAATATCATAATTTACGACATTTATAACAACTTCTTTTGTGGCTAAAGAATTTTCTAAAGTATGTTTTGTTGTATTATCTCTAACTCTTCTTGCTGGTGAAAATATTAAAACAGGTGGATTAGAACCGAACACATTAAAAAAACTAAAAGGTGATAAATTAGGATTCCCATCAGCATCAATAGTACTTGCAAACGCAATTGGCCTTGGTGCAATTGCGCCTAATAAATAACCATGTAATTTGCCAGTAGAAATTTCTTTTGGGTTGATAGATAACATTTTCAAAAATTTAATTACGTAAAGATACTATCAAATCTTGAAATGAGTTATATACAAGAAACCTTTATATTTGTTTTAATGAAAATTTTATCAAACACTTTCTTGTTTAAACGAATCACCATTCTTGTATCATTTGTAATAGTAACTTTAATTCTTTGGAATACCTTTACTATTTTTCAAAAATTTAAATACGAGGAAAGAATAAGGATGGAAATTCTTGGGGAAGCTCAAAAGGAATTATCGAATGCAAATTTAAACTCAAACATTGCATTACCAGATAAAATTATTACCACAAACAAGAGTATTCCTCTAATTCTTGTGGATGATAAAGGTGAAATAATTTATGCCAATAACTTAGATTCCATTAAATCTTTAAACCCAAAGTATTTGCAAAAACAGCTGGCTATAATGAAAGTACAAAACCAGCCAATAGAAATAATTTATAATGGAAAAAACAAACAATTTATCTATTACAAAAATTCTGATTTACTAAATAAATTAACCTACTACCCTTTAGCTTTAATTTTAATTTTAATCTTGTTTTTAGGCGTAATTTATTTGTTTTTCAGTTCAAATAAAGCTGCTGAAACCAATAAACTTTGGACAGGTATGGCTAAAGAAACGGCGCATCAAATTGGCACGCCTTTATCTTCTCTTTTAGGATGGATTGCTATTTTAAAAATGGAAAAAGTTGATGAAACTTATATTCATGAAATTGAAAAAGATGTTCATCGGTTAAACACCATTGCAAATCGGTTTTCTAAGATTGGTTCAACACCAGAATTGAAAAAAGAAAATATTGTAGAAATTACAAAACAAGCTTTTGATTATTTGGAATCTAGAAGTTCTAAACAAATTGCATTTTCTTTTTATAGTTCTGATAATAATATTTATACAAAAGTAAATGAAGAACTATTTGGTTGGGTCATTGAAAACTTAATTAAAAACGCCATTGATGCAATGTTAAGAAAAGGAGAATTAATTTTAACGATTGAAAATACTCCTAAAAAAGTAAAAATTACAGTTTCTGACACCGGAAAAGGCATCCCTAAAAAACTATTTAAACAAATATTCAAGCCAGGTTTTACAACAAAAAAACGAGGTTGGGGGTTAGGATTATCACTCTCAAAAAGAATTGTAGAAGATTATCATAATGGAAAGATATTCGTAAAAAAATCTGAACTTGGAAAAGGAACTTCTTTTCAAATTTTGTTAGATAAAATCTAATTACTCAAATTTACCTGAAATACTTTCAGCTAAAGAAACGAATTCATCACTCGTCAACTTTACCTTTTCTGTAAATTGCATATCCACCATAGCATTTATTGGTATTAAATGCACATGCACATGCGGCACTTCTAAACCGATAACACTCATTCCAACTCTTTTACAAGGCACTGCTTCTTCAAGGGCTTTCGCAACTCTGTAAGAAAAATTCATTAAGTCGTTGTATTCCTCTTTTGATAAATCAAAAATTTTATTTTCTTCTATTTTAGGAACGACCAAAGTATGTCCCTTTGCATTCGGATTGATGTCTAAAAAAGCTATAAAATTTTCATCTTCAGCAAGTTTGTAACTTGGTATTTCTCCTGTGATTATTTTTGTGAATATGCTCATTTTTTAGTGTTTAGTTCTTAATCCGTTTAAATATAAGAATTCGAATTTTAGCATCGCTAAAACCCGAATTTATGATAAAGTCCGATAAATGTTAGTGTCAAAAAAAATATTACCTCGTGATCTCT
Source organism: Polaribacter sp. Hel1_33_78 (assembly GCF_900106075.1). Taxonomy (NCBI): domain Bacteria; kingdom Pseudomonadati; phylum Bacteroidota; class Flavobacteriia; order Flavobacteriales; family Flavobacteriaceae; genus Polaribacter; species Polaribacter sp. Hel1_33_78. The sequence continues at coordinate 405,605 of NZ_LT629794.1, read as the reverse complement.
AAAATCTCAAATTTCATGATTCCGTTTGGAACTTTAATTTCTGCAACATCCCCTACTTCCTTTCCCAATAAACCTTTCCCTATTGGTGAGTTTACAGATAATTTTCCGTTTCTAACATCTGTTTCAGAATCTGCAACTAAGGTATACGAAAACTCCATTCCATTAGTCATATTTTTAATTTTCACTATTGAATGGATCAATATTTTGGAAGTATCTAGCTGAGATTCATCAATAATTCTAGCATTTGAAACTACATTTTTTAACTTTGCAATCTTAAATTCTAAATGAGATTGCTCTTCTTTAGCTGCATGATATTCTGCATTCTCACTCAAATCTCCTTTATCTCTTGCGTCTGCAATTTCTTGGGTTACTCTTGGACGTTCAAACTGCTCTAACTGCAGCAGTTCATCCTTCAATTTCTTTAATCCTTCTTCTGAATAATAAGATATGTCACTCATAGTATTTTAAATTTAAAAATCCCATTACCTAAACAGGTATGAGATTGGCCTACAAATGTACAAAATATTTGTAACTTGTCATCGTTTTAGTTTGAAACTCAAATGCCAAATGTTTAAAAAAATATTATTTTTATTGAGCTGTTATTTGTTTGTAAATTGTTCTGATACAACCAATTTAGCAAATTGCATACGCATATTACCAATATCAAGTGTAGTTTCTGATTTAAACAATCCAGAGATGATAAACGCACAAACTCCTGGAGGGGTTGCAGAACTTTCTGGAGGCAGAAAAGGCATTCTATTATTTAATAAAAATGGAACTGATTTTGTAGCTTTCGATAAACTTTGCCCAAATAACGACTGTACATCTGCCATGACTTTTAAAAACAGGCTTTTACACTGTAGTTGTGATGAGAGCGAGTATAGTGTAGATTTTGGTGGCGCACCGCAAACGGAAGGTTTTGAATGTCCAGCAATTGAATATAGGGTTACCAAAATCGGAACTACAATTCGAATCAGCAATTTTTAGTAGTTTACTATCAAATAGATGTTTATTTTTGCTCAAACACAACACTATTAAACGTGAAAAATTATTTTTCTTCTACTTTTAGATTAGGCATTTTAGGGGGTGGGCAATTAGGAAGAATGCTTCTTGCCGAAACACAAAAATTTGATATTTACACTTCAATTTTAGATGCTAATAAAAACGCACCATGTGCAGAAATTTGCAACCATTTTGAGGTTGGAAATTTACTGGATTTTAATGCTGTATATAACTTTGGTAAAACGGTCGATCTTCTTACAATAGAAATTGAAAATGTAAATATTGATGCTTTAGACAAATTACAAGAAGAAGGGTTAACCATTTATCCAAAACCAAAAGATTTAAGAATTATTCAAAGTAAGGCGAGGCAAAAACATTTTTATTTTGATCATCAAATACCTACGGCACCATTTTCTCATTTTGCTTTTTTAGAGGAATTAGTGCATTGTTTAGAAAATGATATCATCAAATTCCCTTTTGTCTGGAAAGCTGCACGTTTTGGGTACGACGGAAATGGCGTTAAAATTGTGAGAAATTTTGCTGATTTAGAATCGTTACCTAGCGTTGAGTGTATTACAGAACAATTGATTCCGTTTAAAAATGAATTAGCGGTCATTGTTGCAAGAAATGCTGATGGTGAAACAAAAACATATCCTGTTGTTGAAATGGAATTTCATCCAGAAGCTAACCAAGTAGAATATGTGATTTGTCCAGCAAGAATTGAAGAATCTGTCGTGAAAAAAGCACAAGAAGTTGCTTTAAATGTTGTGAACAAACTAGATTTTGTTGGCTTGTTAGCCGTAGAAATGTTTCAAACAGAAACAAATGAAATTTTGGTCAATGAAGTGGCTCCAAGACCACACAATTCTGGGCATTATTCAATTGAAGCAAGCTACACCAATCAATTTGAACAACATTTAAGATCTATATTAAATCTTCCTTTAGGAAATACCGACAGTAAAGTTGCCGGAATTATGGTAAATTTAGTTGGTGAAGAAGGCTTTTCTGGTAATGTAATTTATCAGAATATAGAAGAAATTTTAAAAATTAATGGCGTAACACCGCATATTTACGGTAAAAAAGAAACACGTCCTTTTCGGAAAATGGGACATGTAACAATTGTAAATTCTGATGTTGATAAAGCTAGAGAAATAGCACAAAAAGTAAAAGAAACGATTAGAGTGATAAGCAAATAATTATGGTAGGAATAATAATGGGAAGTGATTCTGATCTTCCAATCATGCAAGAAGCAATAGATATTTTAGAGAGTTTTGATATACAAATAGAAGTAGATATTGTGTCTGCCCACAGAACTCCAGAAAAATTATTTGAGTATTCTAAACATGCTCATCTAAGAGGCGTTAAAGTAATTATTGCGGGTGCAGGAGGCGCAGCTCATTTACCTGGAATGGTAGCAAGTATGAGCCCCTTGCCTGTAATTGGCGTTCCTGTAAAAAGCAGAAATTCTATTGATGGTTGGGATTCTATTTTATCAATTTTACAAATGCCTGGAGGTGTACCTGTAGCGACCGTAGCTTTGGATGGTGCTAAAAATGCAGGGATTTTAGCTGCACAAATTATTGGCGCTTCAGATACATGTGTTTTAGATAAAATTATTACTTATAAAGAAGGGTTAAAATTAAAAGTTGAACAAGCTTCTAAGCGCGTTAAAAAATAGTTTTACACACAACAAGTATTATTTTAAACCTACAAATTTTAAAATCAATTCATTGAAAATATGAATCCACTTTTACAAGACTTTACTACCGCTCCTTTTTCAAAGATTTCTAATAGCCATTTTCAACCGGCTATTAAAAAAGCAATAGAAATTGCAAAAGCAGAAATTGATGAAATTATAAATAATTCTGAAAAACCAAGTTTTGAAAATACAACAGTTACTTTAGATTTTACAGGTGAAAAATTAAATAGAATTACCAGTATTTTTTTTAACCTAAACTCTGCAGAAACAAATGATGAAATTCAGAAAATTGCACAAGAAGTATCTCCTCGGTTAACAGCGTTTGGAAATGACATTACTTTAAATGAAGATTTATTTAAAAGAGTAAAAGCTGTTTTTGATCAAAAAGAAACTTTAGATTTAACTGCAGAACAAACAATGCTTCTAGATAAGCAATATAAAAGTTTTGCAAGAAATGGTGCTAATTTAAATGAGTTTGACAAAAATAAACTTCGTAAAATTGATGCACAACTTTCTACTTTTTCTCTAAAATTTGGAGAAAATGTATTGGCAGAAACCAATACTTTTGAAATGCATTTAACAAACGAAAAAGATCTATCTGGCCTGCCCGAAAGCGCAAAAGAAGCAGCGAAAGAAATGGCTAAATCTAAAGAAAAAGAAGGTTGGATTTTTACACTAGACTACCCAAGCTATATTCCTTTTTTAACCTATGCAGACAATAGAGAATTACGCAAAAAAATGGCAATCGCTGCAGGTAAAAAAGCTTTTCAAAAAAATGAATTTAATAATGAAGCAATAGTTTTAGAAATTGTAAACCTTCGTTATCAAAGAGCAAATTTACTGGGCTATAAAACACATGCTCATTTTGTTTTGGAAGAAAGAATGGCCGAAACACCAGAAAAAGTAATTGAGTTTTCGAACAACTTACTAGAAAAAGCGAAACCTGCAGCCCTAAAAGAGTTTAAAAATTTAGAAAATTACGCTAAAAAATTAGACGGAATTGACCAACTCCAAAAATGGGATGGCGCTTATTATTCAGAAAAATTAAAGAAAGAGTTGTTTGATTTAGATCAAGAGTTATTAAAACCTTATTTTAAATTAGAAAATGTAATTGGTGGTGTTTTCACAATTGCAAGTAAGTTGTATGACCTAAAATTTGAAGAAGTTTTTAATATAGACACCTATCATAAAGATGTAAAAACGTATAATGTAACGGATACAAATGGAAACTTTGTTGCTGTCTTTTATGCAGATTTTCATCCAAGAAAAGGGAAAAGAAACGGTGCATGGATGACATCCTATAAATCACAACAAATTAAAAACGGAATCAACGAACGCCCACAAATTTCTATTGTTTGTAATTTCACAAAACCAACGGAAACAAAACCCTCTTTGTTAACTTTTAACGAAGTCACAACCTTGTTTCATGAGTTTGGTCATGCATTGCATGGTATGTTAGCAAACACAACATACAATAGCTTATCTGGAACATCTGTCTCTTGGGATTTTGTAGAATTACCAAGTCAAATTTTAGAAAATTGGTGTTTTGAAAAAGAAGCTTTAGCATTATTTGCAAAACATTTCGAGACCGGTGAAGTTATCCCTATGAAATATGTAGCAAAAATAAAAGAATCTGCAAGCTTTCATGAAGGAATGCAAACTTTACGTCAATTAAGTTTTGGACTTTTAGACATGCAGTGGCATGGTCAAAATCCATCAGAAATAACATCAGTAAAAGAGTTTGAAAATGAAGCTTTTGCAGACACAAAATTATATCCGGATATTATAGAAAATTGTATGAGTACAGCGTTTTCTCATATTTTTCAAGGAGGTTATTCTGCCGGATATTATTCTTATAAATGGGCAGAAGTTTTAGATGCAGATGCTTTTGAATATTTTTTAGAAAAAGGAATTTTCCACAAAGAAGTGGCAACAAAATTTAAAGAAAATATATTATCAAAAGGCGGAACAGAAAAACCTATGGACCTTTACAAACGCTTTAGAGGTAAAGAACCGAAACCTGATGCCTTGCTAAAACGAGCAGGATTGGTTTAAAATGCTATACATAGTTTTAATCTAAAAAATACTTACTGATTTTTAGCCTCTATCCATTTACTCATGTATTTTGTGGCCTGCAGCGTCTGATGTTGTAACAAGCTCCCTAAAAAGTTAGTTGCCCTATGCTTTTCTAAATTCTCTTGAATTTCATTTATATGATTCATTAAAAGAGGACTTAACGTATCTTTATCATAGATATAATTAATGATTTCAACACCTGATTCTTGTGCATTTTTCCAAGTTGATTCGTTTCTATAGATTTCTGCTGACATTAGCGCAAACTCAGAAAAATTATCTTCTATAAAACCATTCCAAGGAAAATCTCCACACATACCTTCTGCACCAATTGCAGTTGTTATGCTTGGCGTTCCACAAATCATAGCTTCAGTTAATTTTCCTTTTACGCCGGCTCCAAAACGTAAAGGGGCTAAAACAACTCTGGCGTTTTCAACAACTTTTTTTGCATCTTCAGCAAAACCTTTAATAATAAAACCTTCTTTCTTATTGTGTAATTGCTGTATTTGAGGAGTTATATACGCGCCATAAACGTGGATTTCTGCTTTTGGAAGTTGTTTTCTAATCTCATTCCAAATTTCTTTTTTTAAGGTAAGAACAGCATCAACATTGGGTTTGTGAAAGAAATTACCGATAAAAATAAAATGATTTCTTTCTTCGAATGATTTCCATTTCTTTTGCTGATGCTCATCAATTCTATCTAACAAAAAAGGTAAATAAAATAAAATTCTTTGATCAATATTGAAAACATTTTTCAATAAATCCATTTCAAACATTGAAATGATTAAAGATACATCACATCTTAATATGGATGCAATCTCTCTTTTAGTATCCTCTGATTTCAACAACGCTTCCGTTGTAAATTCTTGTCCTTTTTTTAATTGTTGCTGTCTTGTTTTTCGCAAAAAATGCAAATCTTCAGTATCTAAAATTCGCAATGCATTTGGACAATTTTCTGCAACTCGCCAGCCAAATTGTTCTTCCATCATAAAACGATCGAATAATACAATAGTTGGTTGTAAATCTTTTATAAAATCATCAAAAGAAGTATTATTTAATTCAATAGAAACTTCATCAATTCCTAAAGAACCTAAACTTGCTGCCTTCTCACTCTTTTGGGCTGGAGAAGCAAAAGTTACTTTCCAGTTTTGTTTTAAAAACTGCTCAATAAGTTGCAGCATTCTACTTCCTGCAGCAGAAGAATTGGGTTCTACCCAAACATATCCAATAATTAAAACCTGCTGCAAAATCGATTACTTAGTATTCATTTGTCGCTTGTAATCTGCTTGTACTTTTTTACCCCAAGTAACTACTGCATCAACTTGCTCTTGTGACAAATTAGCTTCCGAATGCGTCCAAGTATAAGAATTTAAAGGCATTTCTCCTTCTGCAACCTCTTCATACAACTCATCCATTTTATGCTCTTTCTTTTTTAAAGAATATTCGTTCCATTTAGAAAAGTTCAAATGCTTTTTACCATCTTTAACATGGCTTGCTAGCCAATAATTTACAGGCGTAATATTATTGTACCAAGGATATGCTGTTTTACTTGAATGACAGTCGTAACAAGTAGTTTCAAAAATATTTTTTACATTTTCTGGCGGATTTGTTTCTGCAATAAAACTATCTACAGAAGCTAAATCTCCTTCATTTTTTTCAGGTCCAAAAAACTGAGCAATAATGAAAACGAATAACAAAAAGTAACCTAATTTTTTAAGTATTTCCATCGGATAAATTTTAAGATGTATAAGATAGTAAAACTACTAAATTCTCACTTTATTCTGTGAAAATATCCGTATTTTTGTCAACTATTATTGAAAACCAAACCGTAAGGTCAAAGATTACACAAAATAAACGCACTCATGAAATACGATATTATTGTAATTGGTTCTGGTCCTGGAGGATACATTTCTGCAGTTAGAGCATCTCAATTAGGTAAAAAAGTAGCAATTATTGAAAAATATTCAACTTTAGGTGGTACATGTTTAAATGTAGGTTGTATTCCTTCTAAAGCTTTACTAGATTCTTCACACCATTATTACGATGCTGTTCATCATTTTGAAGAGCATGGTATTTCTGTTCAAAATCCCTCTTTCGATTTTGGCAAAATGGTTGAAAGAAAAGCGAAAGTTGTAGAAACTACAACTGGTGGAATTAAGTATCTAATGGACAAAAATAAGATTGATGTTTATGAAGGTTTAGGTTCTTTCCAAGATGCTACGCATGTAAAGATTTCAAAAAATGATGGCACTTCAGTAATAATTGAAGGAACAAATATCATTATTGCAACAGGTTCAAAACCATCAACTTTACCTTTTATCTCTCTTGACAAAGAACGTATAATTACCTCTACTGAAGCGTTAAAACTTCCGGAAGTACCGAAGCATTTAATTGTTATTGGCGGAGGTGTTATTGGTTTAGAATTAGGTTCTGTATACAAACGTTTGGGAGCAGATGTTACCGTAATTGAATATATGGACAAAATTGTACCAGGAATGGATACAGATGTTTCTAAAGAATTGCAAAAAGTATTTAAAAAACAAGGGATTAAATTTGCGACCAGTCATAAAGTAACCTCTGTAAAAAGAAGTGGAAATACTGTTGTTGTAAAAGCTACCGATAAAAAAGATAGAGAAATTGAATTTTCTGGTGATTATTGTTTGGTTTCCGTTGGAAGAAAAGCATATACAGAAGGTTTAGGTTTAGAAAAAATTGGCGTTGAAGTAAATGAACGTGGTCAAGTTTCTGTAAACGACCATTTGCAAACTAATATTGATTCTATCTATGCAATTGGTGATGTTGTTAAAGGTGCTATGTTGGCGCACAAAGCAGAGGAAGAAGGTGTTGTTGTCGCAGAATATTTAGCGGGTGAGAAACCTCATATTAATTATAATTTAATTCCTGGTATTGTGTACACTTGGCCAGAAGCTGCTGCAGTTGGTAAGACTGAAGACGAATTAAAAGAAGCAAACATTGATTATAAAGCGGGTAAATTTTCTATGAGAGCTTTAGGAAGATCTCGTGCAAGTGGCGATATTGATGGTTTTGTTAAAGTTTTAGCTGATAAAAAAACAGATGAAATTTTAGGAGTTCACATGGTTGGCGCACGTGTTGCAGATTTAATTATGGAAGCTGCCGTTGCCATGGAGTTTAGAGCTTCTGCTGAAGATTTAGCAAGAATTTGTCATGGTCACCCAACCTATTCTGAAGCTGTAAAAGAAGCTGCAAAAGCTGCTTGGGACGGTAAACCTTTAAATGCATAAAATATAAATACCAAATAGAAACCTCACTACTTGTGAGGTTTTTTTGTTTCTAAAACTTTCGAGTATTTTTACCAAACATATGCAAAGAACAATTCGTACTTTTTCTGCTGACAAACTAGCTAAATTTAAAACAAATTTACTTTCTTGGTCGCAACAGTTTGAAACTGCAATTTGGTTAGATTCTAACAATTATAAACAACAGTACTCAAGTTTTGACTGTGTTTTAGCCCTCGAGGAGTTTACCGCTATTAAAACAGATTATCAAAATGCATTTGAGAAATTAAAAGAATATCAAACCCTAACTAAAGATTATATTTTTGGATACATTTCTTATGATGTAAAAAATGATGTTGAACTACTTTCTTCGAATAATTTTGATGGTTTAGATTTTGCGGACTTGTACTTTTTTCAACCACAAAAATTAATTTTCATTAAAGAAAATAGTATCGAATTTCACTACTTAAAGATGGTGGATGATGAAATTAAAAATGATTTTGAAACTATAAAAAAGTATCACAAAAATGTAGATTCTATCAAAGCCATTGTTTCACAGAGTCCAAATACTACCTCTGAAAATTTGGAAAATGACATCAAAATAAAACTCCGAATTCACAAAGATGAATACTACCAGAAAGTAAACAAAATTTTAGACCATATTAAAAAAGGAAATATCTACGAAGCCAATTTTTGTCAAGAATTTTACGCCGAAAATAGCACTATAAATCCTTTGGAAGTTTACAATGATTTAAACAAAATTTCTGAAGCTCCATTTGCCGTATTTTTTAAAATGGAACATCAATATTTATTATCAGCAACTCCAGAAAGATATCTTAGAAAAGAAGGAAGAAAAATAATTACTCAACCGATAAAAGGAACTGCAAAAAGATTAATTAGTGCGTTTGATGATGCACAAATTGCACTTGATTTGCATAGAGATGAAAAAGAACGTTCAGAAAATGTAATGATTGTAGATTTGGTTAGAAATGATTTGTCTAAATCCGCAAAAAAAGGAACTGTAAAAGTTGAAGAGTTATGTAAAGTATATTCTTTTAAACAAGTGCATCAATTAATTTCTACCGTAGTTTCAGAAATTGAAGAGAAGACGCATCCCATAGATGTCATAAAAGACACGTTCCCTATGGGAAGTATGACAGGAGCTCCAAAAATTTCTGCAATGAAAATAATTGAAGATTTAGAAGAAACAAAACGTGGCTTGTACTCAGGAACGGTTGGTTACTTTACCCCTAATGGGAATTTCGATTTTAATGTTGTTATAAGAAGTATTCTGTATAATGAAGAACATAAATACATTTCTTATTCTGTTGGTGGCGCAATTACCGCTAAATCTATTCCTGAAAAAGAATATGAAGAGTGCTTATTAAAAGCAAAAGCAATGAAATATGTATTGCTAAACTCCTAGTAAAATTATTAATTTTAAATTCAATTATTCCTTTTAATTCTACTGAACTTATTTCAAGAAAAATAGAAATCTTTTTTAACTATATTTACTCAATGATTATCAACCAAGAAGAAAAATTTCAACTGATTTTTGATAAACTCAAAGAAAAACAAACTGAACAAAGTATGTTTAACAAGTTTCTTGAAATGTATCCTGCAGAATGGAAACAACTTAAAGTAACTTTTTCTAAGTTTAATAGAAGTAAGCAATTTGGAAAAACAATTCCGCTACCAAAACCAGAACAATCTTTAAGAAAAGAAATTAGAGTTTGGTTAAAAAGACACTAATTATGATGCACAAAGAATTCAATTTTCATATTTATCAAACCAATTTTTACGGGCAATATTGGCAAGCAAAAAACACAAAAGCTGTTATCGTTTTGGTGCATGGCATGGGCGAACACTCTGGACGCTATAAACATGTGGCCAAAAAATTAAATGAAAATGATTTTTCTGTTGTCGCTTTCGATCATTTTGGACATGGAAAAACAACTGGAAAGCGTGGTCATAATCCGAGCTTTGAAGCTGTTTTAGAAAGCGTTTCTAAGACCATTGAAAAAGCAAAGGCATTATTCCCTGATGCACCAATTTTCTTATACGGCCACTCTATGGGTGGCAATACTGTTATCAATTATGCCCTCAAAAAAAAGCATGACTTAAAAGGAATTATTGCTACAAGTCCGTTTTTAAAATTGGCTTTTGAACCACCAAAGATTAAACTAGCTGTTGGCAAATTGTTGCAAAAAATTGCGCCATCTATAACCATGGGAAATGAGTTAGATGCTAATGATATTTCTAGAGAAAAAATAGAAGTTGACAAGTATATAAACGACCCTTTAGTGCATGCTAAAATTAGTCCTAACTTCTCTTTAACTTTTATTGACTCCGGAAAATGGGCCATTGAAAACGCAAGTAAACTGGAGACTCCAATATTTTTATTACATGGAACAGGTGATAAAATTATTGATTATAGAGGAACGCAGGAATTTGCGAATAATTCTGATAAAGCAACTCTAAAACTGTATGAAAATGGTTATCATGAATTACAAAACGATTTGTGCAAAGAAGAAATGCTAGAAGATGTTGTAAACTGGCTAAATTTTCAACTTTAATTTCCGTATTTTTGAAGCATAAATGCTGCAAAAATTCAAAGAACATATCCATATAAATTTTCCTTTTTTAAAGGACAAAAAACTATTAATTGCTATTTCTGGTGGTTTAGATTCTGTGGTTTTAGCTCATCTCTTATTTGAGTTAAATTTCACTACTTCTTTAGCACATTGTAATTTTCAACTTCGAGCAAAAGAAAGTGATTTAGACGAGGAATTCGTCAAATTATTTTCACAAAAAACGTCTAATCAGATTTTTACAAAAAAATTTACTACTGAAGAATTTGCAAAAGAAAAGAAACTTTCGACTCAGATTGCTGCCCGAGAATTACGTTATCATTGGTTTCAAGAATTAATTGCACAACATAATTTTGACTTTGTTTTAACGGCTCATCACGCAGACGATAATTTAGAAACATTTCTCATTAATTTGACAAGGAGATCAGGTCTTGATGGATTTACAGGAATTCCAAAAATTAACGGAAATATTGTTCGTCCGCTTTTAGCTTTTTCTAGAGAAGAAATATTAGCCTACGCAAAAGCCAACAATATTAAATGGAGAGAAGATGCAAGTAACGCTTCAATAAAATATATTAGAAATAAAATTAGACATCAAATTGTTCCTATTTTAAAAGAAATAAATCCAAATGTACTAGAAACGTTTTCAAAAACATCAAAACATTTACAACAAAGCAAACAAATTATTGAAGATAGAATTGCTGATATTTCAGCAAAAATTATCACATCTGAAAACTCAATTTTAAAAATTGACATTGATAAAATACGTCAACTATCGCACTCCAAAGCATATTTGTATCAACTGTTAAAAGAGTACAATTTTACGGAGTGGAATGATGTTTACAGCCTAGTTTCTGCGCAATCAGGAAAACAGGTTTACTCTAAAACACATCGACTATTAAAAGACAGAGCGTTTTTAATGTTGAGTAAAATAGGTGATGATGAAAATCGTCAAGAAAAAATTTATCTTGTATCAGAAAATCACAAAGAGATTACAAATCCTATCTCTTTAAGCTTTAATATTGTTCAGCAAATAGCAATGGAAGACAAACAGCACATTTACGTGGATAAAGATTTATTAAAATATCCATTAATAGTAAGAAAATGGCAAAATGGCGACTATTTTTATCCCATTGGAATGCAAGGGAAAAAGAAGTTGAGTAAATATTTTAAAGACGAGAAGTTTTCTCTTCTTCAAAAAGAAAATACTTGGTTACTTTGCAATGCGAACAATGAAATTATTTGGATCATTAACCATAGACAAGACAGACGCTTATCGGTTAAAAATTCCTCTAAAAACATCTTAAAAATAACCTCAAAATAATGAAGAAATTCATCACCTTTTTTATCCTTTTATCCTCTTTATTTTTAAAAGCACAAACTGCAAACGAGCCAATAAAAATAGAAACGTCTATTCAAAAAATATCAGAAACCGAGTATAACCTTATTTTTACCGCAACACTTTTTAAAGGTTGGTATTTATATTCACAATACAATCCTGATGAAGCTTCTTTACCTTTAGAAATTACAATCCTTGAAGGTGAATCTGGTTATAAACTAGTTGGTAAAGCCGATGAACAAGACACTTTTAAAAAATATTCTGAAACATGGGAAAAAGAAGAAATTGTTTTTAAAGACAAGGCAATTATTACCCAAAGAATTCAACTTACCAATAAAGATATTTCAGAAATAAGACTAAATTTCTTTGGTCAAGTTTGTGAAACTGCTTGTATCAATGTCGATGAAAACTTTTCCTTTTCCTTAACCGGAAACATTTCAAAAGAAGAAATTTCAATTGACGAAAAAAGCACAAATCTTACAAAAAAATTAAAGCTTAATTTAAAGAACACATCACTTTTAAAGAATTCTACAGATTCAGATACAGAAAGTTCAAATGGTTTATTTAGTATCTTTTTATTAGGTTTTGTTGGCGGTTTGTTAGCATTGTTAACTCCTTGTGTTTTTCCCATGATTCCTTTAACAGTATCGTTTTTCACTAAACAATCAATAAACAATAAGAAAGGTGTTTTTAATGCGATATTGTACGGGATTTTTATTGTATTTATTTATATTTTATTAAGCCTTCCATTTCATTTTTTAGACAATTTAGATCCAGAAATACTTAACACAATTTCTACCAATGTTTGGTTAAATATTTTCTTTTTTGTGGTGTTAGTATTTTTTGCTTTTTCTTTCTTCGGGTTTTACGAAATTACACTACCAAGTTCTTGGGGAAATAAAATGGATTCTGCTTCTTCTATTGGCGGAATTATTGGAATTTTCTTTATGGCATTAACTTTGGCAATTGTTTCCTTTTCTTGTACAGGCCCTATTTTAGGTTCTTTATTGGCGAGCTCTTTAACTTCTGATGGAGGAGCAACACAGTTAACGGCTGGTATGACAGGATTTGGATTGGCATTAGCCTTACCTTTTGCTTTATTCGCACTATTCCCAAGTTGGTTAAATTCTTTACCAAAATCTGGTGGATGGTTGAATACCACAAAAGTGGTTTTAGGATTTTTAGAATTGGCTTTGGCATTTAAATTCTTATCCAATGCCGATTTAGTAGCACATTGGGATCTACTGAAGCGAGAAGTTTTTATAGCAATTTGGATTGTGATTTTTGTTGGATTAGCGCTCTATTTATTTGCTAAAATTAAATTTCCTCATGATTCCCCTATCAAGAAATTATCCTTCTCAAGAATATCTTTTGGCATTTTAATAATTTCGTTTATTATTTATATTTCTCCTGGTGTTTTAAAAAATCCTACTTGGAATTTAAGTTTGTTAAGCGGCTTTCCGCCTCCACAATTTTATAGTATTTACGAACAAGAGAGTGATTGCCCTTTAGGTTTAAACTGTTATAAAGATTTTGATGAAGGTATGGTTGCTGCTAAAGAAAGTAATAAACCAATTTTGTTAGACTTCACTGGTTGGGCCTGCGTAAACTGTAGAAAAATGGAAGAGAATGTATGGAGTGAACCAGATATTTATGAAATCTTAAAAGATGAATATATATTGATTTCGTTATATGTAGATGATAATGAAAAACAGTTGCCTAAAGAACAGCAATTCGATTATTTGAAGAAAAATGGAAAAGTTAAGAAGATAAAAACTGTTGGTGATAAATGGTCTACTTTTCAGGTAATTAATTTTAAGAATGCATCCCAACCTTATTATGTTCTATTAAGTCCTGATTTAGAAATATTAAATAACACTCAACAATATACGGATAGAGATACATATTATAATTGGCTAAAAGAAGGACTAACAACCTTTTATGAAAAATAATTTTATATTTACACAAAATAATCATCTAAGAGTTATGCAGACAAAATACTTCTATTTACTTATAATTTTGCTATTTAGCATCACTATGAGTGCGCAACAAAAGACCGAAATGAATGTAAATACATCTCAAAGCATTTATACTCTCAATTTTGATAACAAGGATTTAAATACTTATGATGCATTAAAAAAGAGATTAGGTTTTTCAGCTTTCAAATTTTTCGTAACAATACTTCCCTCGGCAGAATTCCCAATGTCCCAGAGTTTTTCTGTTCCAAGCGTACACCGTATTTTTGAATTTAAAGGCATGAAAAAGAAACCAACAATCTATAAATTAGATGATCTTAAAAGATATCAAAACAATAGACTAGCGAGAGAAATTAATTACAAGAATGACCCTTCGCAATGGAATTTGCATCGTATTGAAAATAGAATTCAACCTTATTTCTTAAAAAAACAAAAAAATAAACAATTGAAAAAAATCTAATCAAATTTCCATCGTTTTCGTAATTTTTAATGACATTATTAGCAAAAACCTAGGTTCTTTATTTTTGGTTTTTTGTAATTTCACAACTTAAACTTTTGAAAAAAATGGCTAGATTACCAAAACTAACTAGATTTAATGATAATGTGTTGTCTAAATATCAAATTTACAACAGCATTTTTATGACACTTCCATTTGACACGATAAGCAATACCGGTGTCTTATTACCTCTTTTTCATGAAATATGTAAAAACGGTTTTGATAATGGAAATAATCCTACAGAAATTGTAGACCTGTTCTTTCAGAAATATCAAGAAAATCCTTCAGACCAAAATAAAAAAGATTTACTTTTTCTCTTTATACAATACATTGAACGTCAAGTTGTTTTATTTGATGCTATTGAAGACGCTGCTTTTCCTATTGTGAATAATATGGACGGTATTGGTACGCTTCGTAATTCTAAAGAAATTGCAATTTTAAATGAAAAAAAAGAAGAATTAAAAAAGCATTTAGAAGATTTTAAAGTACGTATCGTTTTAACAGCGCATCCAACTCAATTTTATCCAGGTTCTGTATTAGGTATTATTACAGATTTAGATAAAGCCATACAAAATGATGATTTATTACTCATCAAAAAATTATTAGCTCAGTTAGGAAAGACGCCTTTTTATAAGAAGGCAAAACCGACTCCTTATGACGAAGCGATAAGTTTAATTTGGTATCTAGAAAATGTATTTTATCATTCTATAAGTAAAATATACAACTATGTTCAACAACATATTTATGATGGAGAACCTTTAGAAAATGAAATTATTGACCTTGGCTTTTGGCCAGGTGGAGATAGAGATGGAAATCCGTTTGTAACAACAAAAATCACTTTAGATGTTGCAGAAAGATTGCGCCAATCAATTTTGAGAAGTTACTATGGAGATGTTAAACGTTTAAAAAGACGTTTTACTTTTGATGGTGTTCAAGAAATTTTAGCAAAAGTGGAAAAACGCTTGTACAAACACGTTGTTAGAAGTTACAAGAAAGTTAATTTTTCGCAAAAAATATTGTTATCAGAATTAGAAGCAGCAAGAGAAATTGTAAAAACAAAGCATAATTCTTTATTTATCGAAGAATTAAATGATTTTATTAATAAAGTAAGAATTTTTGGTTTCCATTTTGCAACCTTAGATATCCGACAAGATAGTAGAGTGCATCACAAAGCATTTACACAAATTGTAGATGATTTAGCTGCTGATGGAGACACAACCTTCCCTAAAAACTATCATCATTTATCTGAAGATGAACAGATTTTAATTTTATCATTGGTGAAAGGAAATATCGATCCTAAAATTTTATCTGATGAAATGTCTGTAAAAACTATTGAGTCTATTTATGCGCTAAAAACCATACAAGCAAGAAATGGTGAACGTGGTGCAAATAGGTACATTATTAGCAACAACCAATCAGCATTAAATGTCATGCAAACTTTTGCGATGTTAAATTTATGTGGCTTTGAAAACGAATTACCTGTAGATGTAATTCCGCTTTTTGAAACTGTAGATGATTTAGAAAACTCTAGTGATGTTATGCGTACCTTATATTCTAACCAAGCTTATAGATATCATTTGACGAAAAGAAAAAACAAACAAACTATAATGTTAGGTTTTTCTGACGGAACCAAAGATGGGGGGTATTTAATGGCAAATTGGGGAATTTTTAAGGCAAAAGAAGCACTTACTAAAATCTCTAGAGAATTTGATATTGAAGTAATTTTCTTTGACGGACGTGGAGGACCACCTGCAAGAGGTGGAGGAAAAACACATCAATTTTATGCTTCTTTAGGACCTACTATCGAAGACAAAGAAATTCAATTAACCATTCAAGGTCAAACAATTAGTTCTAATTTTGGAACCTTAAACTCATCTCAATTTAACTTAGAACAATTAATAAGTTCTGGTATAAAAAATGAAGTATTTACGAAAGATCAATTAAATGATAAACACCGAGAAATCATAGAAGATTTAGCGGATACTAGTTATAAAACGTATGTAAACTTTAAAAATCATCCACAATTTTTACCGTATTTAGAAAAAATGAGTACGTTAAAATATTATGCAAAAACTAATATTGGCAGCAGGCCCAGTAAACGTTCAAATTCTGACACTTTAGATTTCTCAGCATTAAGAGCGATTCCTTTTGTTGGAAGTTGGAGTCAATTAAAACAAAATGTACCTGGATTTTTTGGGGTTGGAACAGCATTAAAAAAATATGAAGAAGCAGGTCGATTTGATGAAATTATTGAATTCTATAATGCTTCAGATTTCTTTAAAACACTGTTAGAAAACAGTATGATGAGTTTAACAAAATCATTCTTTGGCTTAACTGCTTATATGGCCGATGATTCAGTTTTTGGTGAATTCTGGAAATTAATTTTTAAAGAATATGAGACTACCAAAAGGTTATTTTTAAAACTTACTGGAGATCAAGAATTAATGGAAAATTTTCCAATAGGTAAAGCGTCTATAGAAATGAGAGAAAACATTGTATTACCATTATTAACAATACAACAATATGCCTTAAAGCAAATTCAAGATTTACAAAAAACGGATGGAAACATCAAAGAAATAGAAGTTTATGAAAAAATGGTGATGCGCTCTTTATTTGGTAATATTAATGCAAGTAGAAACTCTGCTTAAAATTAAATTTTAATAGCATTCTTTTTTTCTCTATTTTTAAAGAAAAAAAAGAATGCTAGTTAAAGTCTATGGCTCTGCCGTATTTGGTATTGAAGCCACCACAATTACGGTTGAAGTAAATATCGACAAAGGAATAGGATATCATTTAGTTGGTCTGCCAGACAATGCTGTCCGTGAGAGTTCTTATAGAATTTCTGCTGCTCTAAGTAATAATGACTACAAACTTCCTGGTAAGAAAATTATTATAAATATGGCGCCTGCCGATATCAGAAAAGAAGGTGCTTCTTATGATTTAACACTTGCTATTGGAATTCTTGCTGCCTCAAATCAAATAAAATTTAACAATATTAACGACTACATTATTATGGGCGAACTTTCTTTAGACGGAAGTTTACAGCCTATAAGAGGTGCTTTACCCATCGCCATTAAAGCCCGAGAAGAAGGATTTAAATATTTAATTCTTCCTAAAGAAAATGCCAAAGAAGCGGCAATCGTAGATAATCTAATAGTTTTAGGCGTAGAAAATATCTTAGAAGTAATCAACCATTTTAACGGTGATAAAAAAATTGAACCTACTATTGTAGATACGAGAGCAGAATTCTATAAAAATATTGATTTTCCTGAATTTGATTTTTCTGACGTAAAAGGACAAGAATCTATAAAACGATGTATGGAAATCGCTGCAGCTGGCGGGCATAATATTATTTTAATTGGGCCTCCAGGATCAGGAAAAACAATGTTAGCAAAAAGATTACCATCCATTTTACCACCAATGACTTTGCATGAAGCACTAGAAACCACAAAAATTCATTCTGTAGTTGGTAAAACAAAGAATAATGGCTTAATGTTTCAAAGACCATTTAGAAGCCCACACCACACTATATCAAATGTTGCCCTTGTTGGTGGTGGTCAATACCCAAAACCAGGAGAAATTTCACTTTCACACAACGGTGTATTATTTTTGGATGAATTACCAGAATTTAAAAGAGATGTTTTAGAAGTAATGCGTCAACCTTTAGAGGACAGGGATGTGACCATTTCTAGAGCAAAATTTACAGTAACCTATCCGTGTAGCTTTATGCTGGTAGCAAGCATGAATCCCAGTCCATCAGGCTATTTTAACGATCCAAATTCGCCAATGACTTCTTCCCCACAAGAAATGCAGCGATATTTAAGTAAAATCTCTGGACCTTTATTAGACAGAATCGATATTCATATTGAAGTTACTCCTGTTCCTTTTGCTAAATTATCAGAAGAAAGAAAAGGAGAATCTAGTGTAGCCATCAGAAAACGAGTAACTGCCTCAAGAGAACTTCAATCTGAACGTTTTAAAGATTTTGAAAACGTGCATTATAATGCTCAAATGAGTGTAAAACAAATTCGTGCGTATTGTAAATTATCAGAAGAAAGTTTAACCCTTTTGAAAACGGCGATGGAAAAATTAAATCTTTCTGCAAGAGCCTATGACCGAATTTTAAAAGTTTCTAGAACTATTGCAGATTTGGCAAATGAAAAAGATATTTCTCCAAATCATATTGCAGAAGCTATACAATACAGAAGTTTAGACAGAGAGGGTTGGTTGGGGTAGATATTTGCTTTCTATATTATTTATACCAATAGTAAAGGTCCACCCAACTATGATTAAAATTATCTCGTACACGCATTCTAGGTGTATTTTTTCCTTTTTCTATTTAATTTTAAGAAGTGTATTACTAATTATTTCTTTACATAGTGCATCATTTTTTTAAAAAACCTTGTCTTTCTTTAATTTTTTAAGAATCCTCTATAACTTGAATAAAAGTTTGTATCGAAATATGCCCATTCTTAAATGGATTTTTTTCACAAAAAAAGAGGAACTTTTCAGTTCCTCTTTTTTTTATTTACAAGTATTATTAACCTATTCAAATAAAATCTTTTTAGTTCCAAAGTTGGTGTTATCTGTATACACCTTTAAAAACAAAATACCTGTTTGCACATTTACATGTAAGTTCATTGTATTGTTCCCTGCAGAAAGTAATTGTTTCTTGTTATACACCACTTTACCAGTAACATCAAATAATAGTACAGAAGCTTGTTCTGCCTTTTCACTATAAACTAATACTTTAAAAGCACCTTTTGACGGATTAGGATATACTTGAAGGTCTTTGATTACTGCGTCAGTAGTTACAATCCCTGAAGACTTTGAAGAAGTAACATTAATGGTTACTTGTGCTATTGATTCGTCTCCACTTGCATCTACAATCTTATAATAAAAACTATCTTCTCCTATAAAAGCTGCTACCGGTGTGTACTCAATCTTACCTGAATTAACTACAAGATTGTTAAATGCACTGCTTCCCTGAGCTTCTCTTTCTATTTGTTTAACACTTTTACCTTCTGTTGTTCCATTAAAAAGCCTTAATGGGTTTGTTGTATTTTCTCCATCTGAACCAAAATTATCTACTCCTGATCCATTATCAGCTAATACAGCTAATGAACTCATTATTCCTTGAACTACTGAAAATGTATCCCCTTTTGCTTCTGGTACGCCATTTACTGCATCTGCTGCTTGAATCGTTACCGTTACGGTAGTTGTTGATTCATTAGTAGTACCGTCCTCCTTAATAGTGTAGTTAAAAGTATCTGTTGTTCCTGTAAAAGTTGCTCCTGGTGCAACTGTATATGTATATTCTAAAGTATTATCAGAATTTACAGTGATGGTTACTTCATTAGATTCATTAGTAATCACTACCGCTTCTAAAAATGCTGTTCCGAAAACATCATTTGCTAATACATTTATAGTTCTTGTAACACCTTCTACAGCTGCTACTTCATCAGCTACTGCCGTAAGACCATTTGCTACTGAACCAGTTACATTAATTGTTACAGTAGCTCTGTCAGAAACTCCATTTTCGTCTGTAATCAAATAATCAAAAGTATCTTCTCCAACATAACCTGTTCTTGGTGTATATTTTACAGTTGTTCCGTCTAATTCTAACGCCCCTCCCTCTTTTGAATAAAATGCTACAAGTGATATTGGATGGCTTGGATGTGCAGCACCTAATCCGTAATTATCTGCTCCAGATCCATTATCATCTAAAATATTGATAATATTCTCTGAACTATCTTGTGCAAATATAACTGCGTCATCCTGTGCTTTTGGTGAATCATTGGTACTTAAAGCACCTACTGTTATTGTTACTATTGCAGATTTAGATTGTCCATCAAAATCATAAATAGTATACCTAAATGTCTCTTGTCCTGTAAAACCGTCTGCTGCTGTGTAATCTACGTTATCACCATTAACAACTATCCCTGATGCTAAATTTGCACTAGAATAAGATAAATCAATTTCTAAAAACTTTGTTTCATTTCTTCCATCTGATCCAAAACTATCATTAGATAATACTGCTATAGAAGTTACGCCACTATCCTGTAATACTGATACTTCATCTTCTTGCGCTGTTGGTGTATCTATTTCTGTTACCGTTACAAATACTTGTGCTAGAGAATTATCTCCGCTTGCATCTGTAATCATGTAATAGAAACTATCTTCTCCTGTAAAACCTGCTACTGGTGTGTACTCAATATAGAAAACTCCAGCATCCACCTTAACTTCAAGATTGTTTACTGAAGCTTCGTCGCTTTCTATTTGTTTAACACTTTTTCCAGACGATAATCCATTGATAAACGATAATGGTGCACTATGAGGACCATCTGTACCAAATTCATCTGGTCCAAATCCATTATCTGCTAATACAAATAATTTACTTATTGTGTTTTGAACTGCTTCCAATTCATCCCCTTTTGCTTCTGGTACGCCATTTACTGCATCTGCTGCTTGAATCGTTACCGTTACGGTAGCTGTTGATTCATTAGCAGTACTGGCATCAATAATAGTGTAGTTAAAAGTATCTGTTGTTCCTGTAAAAGTTGCTCCTGGTGCAACTGTATATGTATATTCTAAAGTATTATCAGAATTTACAGTGATGGTTACTTCACCAGATTCATTACTAATCACTACCGTTTCTAAAAATGCTGTTCCGAAAACATCATTTGCTAATACATTTATAGTTCTTGTAACACCTTCTACAGCTGCTACTTCATCAGCTACTGCCGTAAGACCATTTGCTACTGAACCAGTTACATTAATTGTTACAGTAGCTCTGTCAGAAACTCCATTTTCGTCTGTAATCAAATAATCAAAAGTATCTTCTCCAACATAACCTGTTCTTGGTGTATATTTTACAGTTGTTCCGTCTAATTCTAACGCCCCTCCCTCTTTTGAATAAAATGCTACAAGTGATATTGGATGGCTTGGATGTGCAGCACCTAATCCGTAATTATCTGCTCCAGATCCATTATCATCTAAAATATTGATAATATTCTCTGAACTATCTTGTGCAAATATAACTGCGTCATCCTGTGCTTTTGGTGAATCATTGGTACTTAAAGCACCTACTGTTATTGTTACTATTGCAGATTTAGATTGTCCATCAAAATCATAAATAGTATACCTAAATGTCTCTTGTCCTGTAAAACCGTCTGCTGCTGTGTAATCTACGTTATCACCATTAACAACTATCCCTGATGCTAAATTTGCACTAGAATAAGATAAATCAATTTCTAAAAACTTTGTTTCATTTCTTCCATCTGATCCAAAACTATCATTAGATAATACTGCTATAGAAGTTACGCCACTATCTTGTAATACTGATACTTCATCTTCTTGCGCTGTTGGTGTATCTATTTCTGTTACCGTGATTGCTACTTGTGCTATGGAAGAAGCTCCTGTTGTATCTGTAATCATATAATAAAAATGATCTACTCCTACAAAACCTGTATTTGGTGTGTAAACAATTACATCATCTAATGGACTATCTGAAGAATTAGTATCTACAATGATTGTTCCTTGTTCACTTAGGCCGGTTAGCGTTCCATCTAAAAATGTTAAGCCATTATCTATTGCTCCATCTAATCCAAAGCTATCTATGTCAAATCCGTTGTCTAATAAAACAGCTATTTCATTATCTGTACTATTTTGTGCTACACTTACTTCATCACGTTTTGCTGACAATACATTAGGTTCGTCAACTACAGCTGCTCCGGTTACCGTTATTGTTACATCTGCTGTTGTTGTATCACCACTTCCATCTGTAATTATATACGTAAATATGTCTATTCCAATATAGTTACTTGCGGGAGTATAGTCTATTTTACCAGCATTTACAGCGATGGTTGCTCCATTTATATTAGTAGCTACATTAATTGTTAATGCATCATTTGTTGCCTGACCATCTAACCCAAAACTATCATTGGATAAAACGTCTATTGGTATTGTTACACCATGTGCTACGGTTGCAGCATCATCCTGTGCTGTTGGTGTATTTATTTCTGTTACCGTAATTGTTACTTGAGCGATTGCAGTATCTCCGCTTGCATCCGTAATACTGTAATAAAAGTGATCTACTCCTATAAAACCATTATTAGGTGTGTAAATAATTCTATCATCTAATGGACTGTCTGTGCTTTTAGTATCTACGGTAATAGTTCCTTGCTCGCTAACTCCTGATAGTGTTCCATCAAATAAGGTTAATCCATTATCAAACGCACCATCTGTTCCAAAGTAATCCGCTTCAGATCCATTATCTGCTAATACGTCTAAAATAGTGGTAGTGTTTTGAGCAACTGTTATTGCATCTGCTTTTGCATATGGTACTCCATTTACTGATTCTACCGGTTCAATTGTTACTGTTACCGTTGCTGTAGATGAATCTCCATTTTCATCCTCAATTGAATACGTAAAACTATCTATTCCTACAAATCCTCCTGATGGAATATAAGTTAATATTGAAGCTGTTTGGGAAACTGGATATCCTTCTGCACTGAAGGCATCATAAGACGTTATAGTTGCATTTGCTACATCGTTAGCTAATACATCTAAATCTGATTCTGTATCTTCATTCACTGTAAAAGAATCATTTTGCGCTACTGTTGCAGGTTCTAAAGGCTCTATTTTTAGATAATCAACCTCCAAGGTATGTGTGCCACTCCAATTAAAATCACCTGCCCAAGGTAGATCTCTAAAACCAATAATAACTTCTGATACTCCTGTAGCAACGTCTGTATTAATTGATTCTTGTAAAATATCATCTATAAAAAAATCTATTCTATCTGATCTCCAATCTATTGCATAAGTATGAAATTCACCATCAATAAGAGATATTTTTTCGTTTTGTTGATTTACAACAGCCTTTTTAGTTCCTGTAAAAGGAACACTTGTATTCTCATTAGCATTTCTCCATGTATTAAACCTTGCCTCTGTCCACCCTCCATCTGAAGGTAAGGTATTATGCGAAGCTGTAGCAGCATCATCTGCGACTAATTCAAGATCTACTTCATTAAATATTGAACCTTCTTGTTTGTAGGTAAAAAGGAATGAAACTAAACCACCATCAACAACCGCCCCTTTCATTCTTACTTCGAGACGATGATTTTCACCAACCCCTCCAAATTCCAGAGTTTGAAATGGATAAATACCATTTGGATCATTATCATTGGACGTATTTGCATCCACAGTTATATATGCAAATCCGTCACCTGGAATAAAGTCCTCCCAAGAAGTTTGGGTGGGATCAATTTCATTATGAAACGTCCAATATCCATTAGCAGGTAAATCTGTTGGAATACCACTTGAATCAAAATCTTCAAAATAAGTAACAGTATTTGTTTGAGCAAAGGACTTAAGCGAAAGTAAGGTTACAAAAAGGACGCTTAATAGGTGTTTATTTAATAAATCGTCAAGAAAAACGAAGTTAATTTTTTTATTCATAATTAGGGGTTTAATTGGTCTAACAAACGTTAAACATTATATTAATGCAATATCTAAGAAAAAAAATAAAAACAACTACTCATTAATGAGATTAAATAACCTCATTAATGAGTACAATAAAATCAAAAAACGCACTTACTTGCAACTTTAAGTGAATAAAAACTGGAGAAGCTACAAAGGCAATTAAAACGTTTTGGTTAAAATTAGGAGAAATTATTGATATAAAATACCGTTCTTTTGTATAGTGTAACAATTGTTTTTTAAAACGCCACTGTCCTTTTTACTTTGGGAATAATCTAAAACACCAAAAAGCCATTACGAGGGAGTGGATGCCTGAACGATAAAAAATGCTACTAATGAGTACTTCGTTTACTTAGCATCTTCTGAAATTGCGCTTAATTGGTTTTTAAATCCCTTAGAAACTTTCATTAAAAAAACAAGGGAATCACAAACTGATAATACAAAATCAACAGACCAACAGCTATGGCATTTAATACAATACCTGCTTTGACCATTTCATTCACTTTTACATAACCACTTGCAAACACAATAGCATTTGGTGGCGTTGCCATTGGCAACATAAAAGCACAACTACTTGCCATTGTAACCGGAATTAATAAATTTAATATAGGAATATTTAACCCAATTGCAATTCCTGCAACCACAGGCGCCAAAACAGCGACTAACGCAACATTACTCATTAACTCGGTCATAAATAACATGAGTACAATTAGCAATGCAACGGTTGCTAAAACATTAAAATTTCCTGCAGCAATGGTATCTGTAATCAATGCAACTAAACCGCTGGAAGCCATTCCTTTTGCGAGTGCCAAACCTCCTCCGAATAGAATTAAAATTCCCCAAGCCAATTTTTCGGTGTCTTTCCACTGAAGGATAAAGTTTCCCTTTTTTAAATTCATAGGGATCGCAAATAAAGAAACTGCACCAATTAAACTAATAACAGTATCCGATAATTTTAACCCTGGAAAAAGTGTATTCACAATTGTTCTCGTTATCCATAAAAAAACAGTAATTGCAAAAATGATCAAAACACGTTTTTCTTCTTTTGATACTTTTCCAAGTTTTTTAACTTCCTCAGAAATTAAATTTGCGGATGCCGTAAACAAAATATCTTTACAAGGAAACATCCATTTTACCAAAACAAAATAAACCGCAACAACCATTATGATAGAAAAAGGTAAGCCAAAACTCATCCAAGTTAAAAAAGAAATTTGGATGTTATATTGATTTTCTAACAAACCTATTAAAACCGAATTTGGTGGTGTGCCTATAACCGTTGCAATTCCGCCAGCATTTGCCGCAAAAGCGATTCCTAGCATTATACTTAGCGCAAAATTTTTATCGCCTTTTGTAAAGCCGTCGCTGTCATCTACTAATAGTTTGATGACTGATATTGCAATTGGCAACATTACTACTGTTGATGCTGTATTACTAATCCACATGCTCATAAAAGCAGTAGCAATCATAAAACCTAGCACAACTTTATTAGGCGTTGTTCCTGTAAATTTTATAATATTTAAGGCAATTCTTTTATGCAGCTTTACCTTCTCTAAAGCTAATGCTAATACAAAACCACCAAAGAATAAAAAGATAATTGGACTTCCGTAATTTGCCCCAACGTCTGCAATTTCCATCACTTTTAAAAGCGGAAATAAAATAAGTGGCAACAAAGCTGTAACTGCAATGTTTACGGTTTCTGTAATCCACCAAATAACCATCCAAATGGCTACCGCAATTACTGCATCTGCTTTTTCTGAAACAACCGTTATGGGTAAAAACTGAATAAGAAAAAATATAATTGGCCCTAAAAATAGTCCTATTTTTTTTGTGGGTTGCATTGTAGTTTGATTAAGCGTCTGCAAAATACTAAAAAGAAACCTTTGAAAAACATCTACATTCGTTTTTGATTAAAAAATAAATTTTACTAGCTGTCGCAGAAACTTCATTAATCGTCTAAAAGTATTGCGTTAAGGATAGCAATGGCATCCTTTTTTGAGGAACGAAAAAAAGATATAGTGGATAGCCTGTTAAAACGCCCAAAAAAGAAAAACCCTTACAATTTGCTGCAAGGGTTTTGTACTTCTATGAATATTGTTTGCGCTTTCGATCAAATAAGCACTAATATCTATAATGTTTTGGTTTATAAGGTCCTTGTTGTGTAACACCAATATATTCTGCTTGGTCTTTACGCAATTCTGTTAACTCTACTCCTATTTTCGCTAAGTGTAAATACGCTACTTTTTCATCTAAATGTTTTGGTAACATATACACTTCGTTTTCATAAGCATCTCTATTTGTCCACAATTCTATTTGAGCCAAAGTCTGATTTGTAAATGAGTTAGACATTACAAAACTTGGATGCCCAGTTGCACAACCTAGGTTCACCAAACGTCCTTCCGCTAAAATGATAATATCTTTACCAGCGATGTTATATTTGTCAACCTGCGGTTTGATGGTATCTTTAGTATTTCCATGATTTTTGTTTAACCAAGCCATGTCAATTTCGTTATCAAAATGGCCAATATTACAAACAATCACTTTATCTTTCATTGCCTCAAAATGACGCCCTTGTATAATGTCTTTATTTCCGGTAGTGGTAATAATGATATCAGAATTTGCAATAACAGTTTCTAAACGCTTTACTTCAAAACCGTCCATTGCAGCTTGCAAAGCACAAATAGGATCGATTTCTGTAACCGTTACAATAGAACCTGCTCCTTTAAAAGAAGCTGCTGTTCCTTTACCTACATCACCATAACCACAAACCGTTACACGTTTCCCGGCTAACATAATGTCTGTTGCTCTTCTAATTGCATCTACTGCAGACTCTTTACATCCATATTTATTATCAAATTTAGACTTCGTAACAGAATCATTTACGTTAATTGCTGGCATTGGCAAAGTTCCTGCTTTTACCCTGTCATACAATCTATGAACGCCTGTTGTCGTTTCTTCTGATAAACCATTGATTCCCGCAGCCAATTCTGGATAACGATCCAAAACCATATTTGTTAAATCTCCACCATCATCTAAAATTAAGTTTAATGGTTTTTTGTCTTCTCCAAAAAATAAGGTTTGCTCTATACACCAGTCAAACTCTTCTTCTGTCATATCTTTCCAAGCATACACAGCTGTTCCGGCAGCAGCAATTGCAGCAGCAGCTTGATCTTGTGTAGAAAAAATATTACAAGAACTCCAAGTAACTTCTGCCCCTAAAGCTTGTAAAGTTTCAATTAAAACCGCAGTTTGAATTGTCATATGCAAACACCCTGCAATTCTTGCACCTTTTAATGGTTGACTATCTTTGTATTCTTCTCTCAAAGACATTAAGCCTGGCATTTCAGCTTCTGCCAATTCAATTTCTTTTCTACCCCAAGCAGCCAAAGAAATATCTTTAACTTTATTTGGCACGTAAGCGGTTTTTGTACTCATATTATGTATATTTATATTCTAATTTTTTTCGAGCTGCAAAGTTACGACATCCATTTTAAAAAATATGGCTCTTTACAAAACATTAACGGTTAGCCCTACTACTAAAGTCCTCATTTGGAAGATTGAAGAATCTATAGAAGAATTGAAGAATGGAATCTCTTTAACAGAAAAGAATACGGCAAGATTAGATGGGATGAAATCTGATATACATCAAAAAGGGTTTTTAAGTATTCGCCATTTATTAAAAGAAGTAGGTTTAACAGATGCTGATTTAGACTACGATGCTTATGGAAAACCACATTTAGACGCTGGAAGATATATTTCTATTTCTCATTCTTTTACATTTACTGCTATTATTTTTTCAGACAACCTTCCTGTAGGTATTGATGTTGAAAAACAGCGAGAAAAAATTTTAAAAATCGCTCATAAGTTCACACCATTTGAAGAATATAAAACCATTGCCAATGTTGATGCTTTAATAAGCAAACTAACCATTGTTTGGGGAGCTAAAGAGAGTTTATATAAAATTTACGGAAAGAAAAAATTACTATTTTTACATCATATATTTGTTGATGATTTTAAGTTTGAAGACAAAAAAACCAAAGGAGAAATCCGTTTTAATGGTGAAGAGGCTTCTTATAAAATCGAGTTTTTAGAGTTTGAGGGATTTACTTGCGTGTTTGCATATTAAAAAAAATTGTAACATTTTAATATATCGCCATTTCAAAAAATCTAAAATTAACTTTGAAAGAAATTCTCTTAAATATCAAAAAATATCATAAAATCTTACAAGAACTTATTACTTTTGATTTCTGCTTTCAAACCATTATAACGCTGCATGACAGAAATTTTTAATTTACTTTTTAGCCAATACAAAACCTACTCAACAACAGAAACCACTCTAGAAATTATAGCGGTTATCTTTGGTTTTTTATCTGTTTGGTTTTCGAAACAAAATAAAATATGGGTGTTTCCGACAGGGATGATTAGCACATCAATATTCGTTTACTTGCTCTTAAAATGGGAGCTTTTAGGTGATATGATGATTAACGGATATTATTTTATAATGAGCGTTTATGGTTGGTATATTTGGACACGTAAAGTTGATGATACACATGTTACACCAATTTCAAGAACCACACAAATAGAGAAAAAAACATCCATCTATATCTTTTTTTCCACCTTAGTTTTTGTATTTATTGTATACAAAGTCTTTGACAAATGGACTTCTTGGGTTGCGTATGCAGACACCATTACAACTGCAATTTTCTTTGTAGGCATGTGGTTAATGGCAAAACGTAAAATAGAAAATTGGTTGTTTTGGATTGCAGGAAACATCATTTCTGTACCTTTGTATTTTTATAAAGGTTTTACCTTTACGAGTTTTCAATACTTAGGATTTACTTTTATAGCAATATTTGGTTATTTAGCATGGAAAAAAAACTTAGACAAAAACCCATTAATCTTGTAAAAGTTGTTTTATTTGGCCCTGAATCTTCGGGAAAAACAACACTTTCTCGTCAATTAGCTCGTTATTATAATACTGTCTGGGCGCCAGAATTTGCACGTGAGTACCTTCAAGAAAAATGGAATAATGAGCGAAAAACTTGTGAGGCAGAGGATTTAATTCCGATTGCAATTGGGCAAATGAAACTAGAAAATAAGCTAGCTAAAAAAGCAGATAAAGTACTTATTTGTGACACAGATCTATTAGAAACTAAGGTCTATTCAGAAGAGTTTTACGGGGGTTTCGTAGATAGTGACTTAGATAAATCAGCTAATGAAAATCAGTATGATTTATACCTACTGACCTATATTGATACACCTTGGGAAGAAGATGATCTACGAGACAGACCTGAGCAGCGTTTAGAAATGTTCAAGGCTTTTGAGAATGCTTTGAGAAAACATAACCGACCTTATGTTCTTTTAAAAGGAGACAAAGAAACTCGTTTAAAAAAAGCAACCGAAGCTATTGATAAAATTATTGAAAATAAAGAAGAACTGTATTCTTTCTCTGATTCCTTAATCGATATTGACATGCACTTTTTGCATCAAAATACAGATTTTGGAACATCTATAGATTACTAAATGAATGCGGTAAAAATTATAAAAGAACTCCATTTTAAAGCCATTAGAAGTTCTGGTGCTGGCGGACAGCATGTAAATAAAACATCTTCTCAAATTGAACTAACTTTTGATTTAGAAAACTCTAATTCTTTGTCTGATAAAGAAAAAGAACTTTTAAAAGTCAAGCTTGTATCCAGATTAACAAAAGAAAATTTATTAATTTTATCTTGTCAAGAAACGCGCTCTCAGCATAGAAATAAGAACATTGCTATTCAACGTTTTTTAGAATTATTAAAGACCAATTTAATTCGCCCTAAAAAGAGAAAAGCAACAAAACCTAGCAAAGCATCAGTTAAAAGAAAAGCAGAGAATAAAAAAAGAATTTCTGTAAAAAAGGTTTTGAGAAAAAAGCCAAAATTAGATTAAGAATTCATTTTTGCTAAGTATGCACCCATCTCTTGGTGCACTATATTAAGAGCTTTTAAAGGTCGGATCATTACTTTAATTTCTTTTAACTTCCCTTCTTTAGTAAATTTAATCATGTCGATTCCTTCCACCGTAATACCATTAATCTCTGTAATAAATTCTAGCATGGCATTTTCATCATCACAAACTTCTCTAACATATTTAAAATTAGTATTTGCAATAATTTCTGCTGCTGCTTTTAAATACATCTCAACCATAAAACTACCTTCTATGGGTTTAAAAACTACTGGAGAATACAACACAGCTTTCCTATCTATAAAATCACTTAAATTTTTATGCTTTTTCTGTAGCACAAAATCGTGCCAAGTATCTAATCCTTTTAAAGCCATCTTGTCTTTTTAATTGAAACCAAAGCTACAAAAAAATACGTTTGTTATTTTTTATTCCAACTTTCCAATTTACATTTGCACCGTTCTCATAAAGGGGTGCTAATTTTAGTTGGTAATTTTTAGTCATCAGTTTTTAGTCTTCATAGACTTTACAGCTTTTAACTTTCTTACTTTTCAACTTTTAAAGGCTGAGATCATACCCATTGAACCTAGAACAGGTAATGCTGTTTAGGAAGCAAGCGTTCAAACAGATTTATAAATCTTTTTGAACGAGTGCAAAAAAGTGAAGCAGTACTTCACACAACAATTATTCAATATTAATTACAAGAATAATTACCTCTTTTTATTCGTTTTAAATTTTTTTAAAATGAAAAAAATTACCTTTTTTTTATTCTTGTTTGCAGGCATACTTGCAAACGCCCAGACATTTACACTTAAAGGAAAAGTTGTAGATGAAAACAATGAATCTTTATTAGGAGCAACTATCTTGGTAAAAGAGCCCAAGAAAGGAACTTCCACAGATTTTGACGGAAAGTTCAGTGTAAATCTTCCTAAAGGAAATTATACCATTCAAGTTTCATTTATTGGTTACAAAACGGTTTTAAAAGAAATCTTCCTGACTAAAAGTGATGAAATTAATTTTAATTTATTGCCAAATTCTACTGTACTTGAGGAAGTATTGGTTTCTGCAGTTCGGGCAAGTGCAGATGTTCCGGTTACATTTTCTAACCTCTCAAAACGGGAAATTGCAAAACGTAATTTAGGACAGGATATTCCTATTTTACTAAATTACATGCCTTCTGTCGTTTCTTCTTCTGATGCTGGTGCAGGAGTTGGTTACACCTACATGAGTGTGCGTGGTTCTAATGGAGAAAAAATTAATGTTACTATAAACGGAATTCCATACAATGACCCAGAAAGCCATGGAACTTTTTGGGTGAACTTAAGCGATTTTGCTTCTTCTACAGAGAATTTACAATTACAACGTGGAGTGGGAACCTCGACAAACGGTTCTGGTGCTTTTGGTGCAAGTTTAAATATTTTAACGGATGCTCTTTCTAAAGAGGCTTTTGGAGAAATTTCTAATTCTTTTGGCTCTTTCGGAACACGAAAACATACCGTAAAATTTAGCACTGGTAAGCTTAATGACCACATAGAAATTGCTGGACGCTTATCTAATATTTACTCTGATGGCTACATCGACAGGGCTTTTGCAGATTTAAAATCCTACTATTTACAAGGAAGCTATACGGATGAAAATACGTTAATAAAAGCAGTTACTTTTGGTGGAAAAGAGATAACATACCAAGCATGGGCTGGCTTAGATGCGACTCAACTAGAAACAGACAGAAAACAAAACCCATACACCTATGAAAATGAAGTTGATGACTATCAACAAAATCATTATCAATTGCATTGGAATGAAAAATTGAATAAAAGTTGGTCTACAAATTTAGCCTTGAACTACACAAAAGGTGCTGGATTTTTTGAGCAATTTAAAGAAGAGGAAGCTGCTAGTGATTTTAATAATTTAATCGTTGATGGCACAGATGTTATTGTAAGACGTTGGTTAGACAACGATTTTTATGTGGTAAATTTCAACACAAATTATAAAACGGATAAACTGAATTTCATTTCCGGAATATCCTATTCTCGTTATACTGGAGATCATTTTGGTGAAGTTATTTGGGGAGAACGTTTAGCTGAAAACACTAATATAAGAGATCGTTATTACTTTTCTGACGCTAAAAAAACAGACTTCTCAATTTTTGCAAAAGCAACGTTTAAAATTAATACGAGACTTTCTGGTTATGCAGATGTGCAAGGAAGATTTGTAAACTATCTAACAGAAGGAATTACTTCTGACTTGGCAAATATTAATGTTGATGCTAGCTTTAACTTTTTTAACCCTAAGTTTGGATTGACTTATAAAATTAACGATTACAATAATTTATATACCTCTTTTGCAGTTGCCAATAGAGAGCCCAAAAGAAATGATTTTGAAAGTGGAGTTACAACTCCTGAAACGTTAAATGATTTAGAATTTGGATGGCGTTTGAAAAAAGAAAACATCAAATTAAACACCAATATCTATTACATGGATTATAAAAATCAGTTGGTATTAACTGGCGCTATCGATGATGTTGGTGCACCCATAAGAACAACTTCTGGTAATAGTTACAGACTTGGTTTAGAGATTGATGCTGATCTTACATTATCTGATAAATTCTCTATGAAACCAAATGTCGCTTTTAGCTCAAATAAAAACAAAAATCTTATTGCTCAAATAGATGGGAAACTAGAAAATTTAGGAAATACAAATTTGTCTTTTTCTCCTGATATCGTTGTTGGAAATATATTTTTGTACAATCCTTTAGAAAACTTACAAATTTCATTCTTATCTAAATTTGTTGGCAAACAGTTTATGAGTAATTTTAGCAGTACCGTTTCTAGTAACGATGTTTTAGATAGCTTTTTTACTTCTGATTTAAATGTTGTTTATGAAATTAAACCTGCTAAAATATTTAAATCCGTAGTGTTTTCTGCTTTGATAAATAACCTTTTTAATACAGAATATGTAGATAGGGGTTACTATTACACTTACGATGATACTTGGTCTGCCGCAAATCAAACTACTACTTTAGATGGTGCTGGTTATTATCCGCAAGCAACTAGAAACTTCTTAGTTGGAGTTACTTTTAAGTTTTAGAAAGTAACTTTTCTATAAAACAAATAAAATCCCAAGTTTACACTTGGGATTTTATCATTAACAATGCTTTTTGTAATTGACTTTTCATTAGAAAGGTATTAGTGAATTACTTATAAACAGGTTAAAATCATTCGTTTTTATCGATCTATTCTACCTACCGCACAACTCACAAAAGACTTTGCCTTATGTAAA
This sequence comes from Polaribacter sp. Hel1_33_78, assembly GCF_900106075.1. Classification (NCBI taxonomy): domain Bacteria; kingdom Pseudomonadati; phylum Bacteroidota; class Flavobacteriia; order Flavobacteriales; family Flavobacteriaceae; genus Polaribacter; species Polaribacter sp. Hel1_33_78. The sequence goes on along the minus strand of NZ_LT629794.1, from coordinate 372,476 downwards.
ACTGTATTTTTATAACCAACTTCTGGATACCCTAATTTAGCTAATTTTTCTTTGATAGTTTCTAAATCGTCATTTTCTGAAATTATTGAAACTATTGAATTCTCAACATCCACTGTTACCTCTTTTACAGCGTTCAAACTTAATAATCCTTTTTTAATAGTCGTTGCACAACCACCACATTTTAAATTTTCTATTTGAATTGCTGTTGTCATCATTCTTAATTTTCTTGTTTCCATTGATTGTATCCACCTAAAATATTATAAACCTCATAACCTTCCTTTTTGAGTATTTTTGCTGATTTTCCGCTTCTATTGCCACTTCTGCAATACAAATAAACTGGTTTACTTTTATCTAATTGTTTAACCGCTTTTGTGTAAAAATTAGCATCAAAAAAATTAGCAAATTTTGCGGTCTTTATAAATCCTTGTTCTATTTCTTTTGGTGCTCTAACATCCAATAACTGAGTGTTTCCTTTTTTGAGTAAGACTTTTAATTCTATCGTAGAAATTGATTTTATTTCTTCTTGTGCACTACAATTGATGAAAAAGAAACTCATCAAAAAAAAGATTAAAAAATTTTTCATTTTATTTATTTTAAAGTTGACGGACAAACGGCTGCTGTTCTTTCTATCGTTGTATTTCTGACAGCTGCATAACCCCCTGCGACATCAATGACATTATGAAAACCGCGAGCTTTTAAAATTGAAGCTGCAATTACAGATCGATAACCACCCGCACAATGCACATAAAATTCTTCCTTTTTTGGGAATTCAGAAATATGCTTATTTAGAAAATCTAACGGGGTACTTTCTGCTATCTTAATATGTTCACTTGCAAATTCTCCTGGTTTTCTTACATCAAAAACGAGTGCGTTTTCATTTATTTTTTGCTCTAAAACTTCAACTGAAACAGATGATAAAGTGTCAATTTCTTTCTCCGATTTTTGCCAAGAAGCAAAACTTCCGTCTAAATACCCTAATACATTATCAAAACCAACTCTGGACAAACGTATAATTGTATCTGCTTCTTTTCCTTGAGGTGTTACCAATAAAATTGGTTGCTGTATGTCTTTTATTAAAGCACCCACCCAAGGCGCAAAACCACCATCAATTCCTATAAAAATTGATTGAGGAATAAATCCCTTTATAAATTCTGATTGATGCCTAACATCTAAAATTATAGCATCCGTTTCGTTTGCAATCAGTTCAAAATCTTTTACTGATAAAGGTTTCGCAGAAGTTTTGATGATATCATCAATATTTTTATATCCCTCTTTATTTAACTTCACATTTAGAGGGAAATAGGCAGGAGGAGGCAACAATCCATCAGTAACTTCTTTGACAAATTCTTCTTTGGTCATATTTGCTCTTAATGCGTAATTGGTTTCTTTTTGATTCCCAATTGTACCAATCGTTTCTTTGCTTAAATTTTTACCGCAAGCAGAACCTGCTCCATGCGCAGGATATACAATAACTTCATCTGCCAAAGGCATTACTTTATTCCGCAAACTATCAAATAAAAAACCTGCTAAATCTTTTTCTGTAAGCTCTCCTTTTTGAGCCAAATCGGGCCTACCAACATCACCTAAAAACAATGTATCTCCGCTAAAAAGTGCATGATCCTTACCATCTTTATCTTTCAATAAAAAACATGAACTTTCCATTGTATGACCTGGAGTGTGTAATACAGTTATAGTAATATCTCCAACTTTAAAAACCTGATCATCTTCTGCAATAATTGCCTCAAAATTGGTTTTTGCTGAAGGTCCAAAAACAATTGCTGCTCCTGTCTTTTCTGCTAATGTAACATGACCACTAACAAAATCCGCATGAAAGTGGGTTTCAAAAATATATTTAATTTTTGCATTATTTATAGCTGCTTTATCTACATAATCTTGCACTTCTCTTAATGGATCTATAATTGCTACTTCTCCCTTACTTTCTATATAATAAGCCCCTTGTGCTAAACAGCCTGTATAAATTTGTTCTATTATCATAATTCTTAACTACCGCGATTTTTAACCGGTAAAATTACATTTAAGTTTAACTATTTTAAATGATATTTATCATCCAAATTATAACCTATTTGTATGCTTGATGTATATACTTTGAATACTTCTCTTGCTGTTTTCTATTGCCAGTTTTATAAAACTTTACCGCTTGATTTGCTTTCCTAAAAAAATGATTGATATCTATAATCTCTAAAATACCACTTCTAAAAAAATCATCTCTTACGGGGCCTTTAACACCTGCAAAATAAAAAACTACCCCTTTTTTCTGATAATACTTAATGCGTTCTTTTAACATTTCTACTCCCGTACTATCTACTCTATTAATACTCTCTGCATCCAATACTATCAATTTTAATGCCTTTCCTTTTTGGGCTGCCATTTCGTCTAAATTATCTCTAAAATAACTTGAATTTGCATAAAATATCTGAGCATCAAACCTAAAAACTAAAATGTCATCCTCAATAATTACTTCTTCAAAACGATTTTTATTTCTGTAAAAATTTGAGTTTGGAACCTTCCCTAATTCAGTTACATAAGGTCTTGATGTTCTGTAAATTAGAACAAACAAAGACAAACCAACACCGACTATAATTCCGTATTCAATTCCTAATAACAAGGTTGCTAAAAAAGTGGATAACATCAACCAAAAATCTAAATTATTAGCCTTCCATAAAAAAATAGCTTCTTTGAAATTTATCAATCCAAAAACGGCAACAATAATAATTGCAGCCAATACTGTTTTTGGTAAATGATAAAATAATGGGGTTAAAAATAATAATGTAATGATAACCATGACAACAGAGATGAGTGCTGCCATTCCTGTTTTTCCACCACTTTCTTGATTGATTGCTGACCTAGAAAAACTTGAGGTTGTTGGATAAGATTTAAAAAAAGAACCAACCATATTACTTAACCCTAAAGCAATTAATTCTTGGTTAGGTCTTATTCTATATTCGTCTTGTTTTGCCTCCAAAGACTTTCCAATAGAGATAGTTTCTAAATAACCCACCATGACTAAAGTTAATGCAATTGGAAACAACTCTCTTATAAGATCTAAATCAAATTCAGGAATCCCGAAAACTGGCAATCCTGACGGAATACCTTTTACGATTGAAACATCATTAAAACTTTTTCCAAAATATTTCATAATTACAATCCCAAGAATTACAACGATTAAGGCATTCGGAATTTTTTTATTTATCTTTCTGAAAATAATAATAGTGATAACCGATATCAATCCAATTATTGTTGTGGGCTTCTTAAAGGTTGCCATTTGAAACCAAATATCTTCTAAAACATATTGAATTTGGTCACTTTGAATAAAATCTACACCCAATAAATTTCTGAATTGATTCAGCCCAATTATGAGGGCTACAGCAGAGGTAAATCCAGTAATTACTGGTTTTGATAAAAAATTTACAATAAACCCTAGACTAAAAACTCCTAGTATAAATTGAATAGTACCTACCATTAAACCTAACAGAATAGCGATGGCAATGTAGCTTTCTGAACCTGCTAATGCTAAAGTCGATACACCCGTTGCAACAATTAAGGAATCCATTGCAACAGGACCAATAGCTACCTGTCTTGAAGATCCAAAGATAGCATACATAACCTGCGGAACTAATGCGCAATACAGCCCATAAATTGGTGGCAAACCAGCAATTAATGCATACGCAATTCCTTGTGGAATTAAAATGATACCCACAGTAATTCCTGCAACTAAATCTCCTTTAAAAAGAGATCTATTGTAGTTTGGTAACCACTCTAAAATTGGTATAACTTTTTTGATATTCATGAATTCTTAGACTTTGCCTGTGAACTTTTTGTTAAGCACAAATTATTGAATCATAATTAGCCTTTTAAAACAATTCTCCTTGATCTCTGCCTTTTGTCCTACCCAAATGCTGATAGGCTAATTCTGTAACTTCTCTCCCTCTTGGAGTTCTCATAATAAAACCTTGCTGAATTAAAAAAGGTTCATATACTTCTTCAATAGTCTCTGTATTTTCGGAAACCGCAGTTGCGATAGTACTAATTCCTACGGGTCCTCCTTTGAATTTATCAATGATCACCTCCAAAATCTTATTATCCATTTCATCTAAGCCGTGAGCATCAACATTTAATGCTTTTAATGCATATTTTGCTATTGCAATGGTTATAGATCCATCTCCTTTTATCTGAGCAAAATCTCTTACCCTACGCAGCAAAGAATTCGCAATTCTTGGAGTACCTCTGCTTCTTCCTGCAATTTCAATTGCTGACTCCATAGAAATTGGCACTTTTAAAATATGTGCACTTCTTTGAATAATTGTTGTTAGCAGTTCTGTTGAATAGTAATGTAGTCTTGTACTTATTCCGAAACGAGCTCTCATTGGAGCAGTCAACAATCCTGATCGTGTTGTAGCCCCAATTAAAGTAAAGGGTTCTAAATTGATTTGAACAGTTCTAGCATTAGGGCCAGATTCGATCATAATATCAATTTTATAATCTTCCATTGCTGAATACAAATACTCTTCTACAATTGGACTTAATCTGTGAATTTCATCAATAAATAAAACATCTCGTTCATCAAGATTTGTGAGCAGTCCGGCTAAATCACCCGGTTTATCTAAAACTGGACCAGAAGTAACTTTAATACCTACCTGTAATTCGTTTGCTAAAATATGTGCCAACGTAGTTTTCCCTAAACCTGGAGGGCCATGAAACAAGGTGTGATCTAAAGCTTCATCTCTTTGATTGGCTGCCTCAACAAATATTTTCAGATTTTCTAAAGCTTGGTCTTGTCCTGTAAAATCATCAAAAGATAGTGGGCGTAATTTTTTTTCTACGTCTATATCTTCATTTGTTAAATGACTGTTATCAGGATTTAAGTTTTCATTCATACTTACAAATATAAGAGATTTTGAATCAGGTTAAATATACCTTTTACCAGAGAATGAGAAAACCTTTCCAAATAGGAAAGGTTTTTAAATTTTTATGATAAGATACCGTTGATTAAACGGATAAAATCAGAACTTTAAGATTGTTCTTCTCCTTCTAATAAAGGTGTAGTTTGTAGCACAAAATCTTGACCATGTAAATAATCGCTATCATCATCATTTGCATCTACTCTTTTACTATAATCATAAGCCCATCTATGAACTTCTGGTATTTTACCTGGCCAATTTCCGTGAATATGTTCTACTGGTGTAGTCCATTCCAAGGTATTAGATTTCCACGGATTTTGAGTTGCCTTCGCTCCTCTATACATTGAGATAAAAAAGTTCGCAATAAAGATTATTTGAGCAATACCACCTACTAAAGCAAAAAGTGTAATAACTACATTTATCTGAAGTAAATCGTCAAACATTGGAAATGCAGTATTAGAATAATATCTTCTCGGTAAACCTGCTAATCCAATAAAATGCATTGGCCAGAAAACTCCATAAGCACAAATAATTGTAATCCAAAAGTGCCAATACCCCAATGTTTTATTCATCATTCTACCATACATTTTTGGAAACCAATGATAAATACCAGCATACATTCCAAAAATTGCAGAAACACCCATCACCAGGTGAAAGTGAGCAACCACAAAATAGGTATCGTGAATATTAATATCTAGCGCAGAATCTGCTAAAACAAGACCCGTTAAACCACCTGTTACGAATGTTGAAACTAATCCGATAGAGAATAACATTGCAGGATTTAACTGCAAATTACCTTTCCACAAAGTTGTAATATAATTAAACGCTTTTACCGCTGATGGAATTGCAATTAATAGCGTTGTAAATGTAAATACTGATCCTAAGAAAGGATTCATTCCTGAAATAAACATGTGATGCCCCCAAACAATCGTCGATAAAAATGCAATTGCCATAATAGACATAATCATTGCTCTATATCCAAAAATTGGTTTTCTAGAATTTGTTGAAATAATCTCTGATGTTATTCCTAATGCTGGCAACAATACAATGTATACTTCTGGGTGACCTAGGAACCAAAACAAGTGTTCAAATAATACTGGCGATCCTCCTTGATAATGCAATACTTCTCCAGAAATAAAAATATCTGATAAATAAAATGATGTTCCAAAACTTCTATCAAAAATCAACAATAAAGCTGCCGATAATAAAACAGGGAAAGAAACTACACCAATAATTGCAGTGATAAAAAATGCCCACATTGTTAATGGCAACCTTGTCATTTTCATTCCTTTTGTTCTTAAATTGAATATTGTAACAATATAATTCAAGGCTCCAATTAGCGAAGATGCAACGAAAATAGCCATAGACACTAACCACAATGTCATACCTGCTCCAGATCCTGGAATAGCTTGTGGTAAAGCACTTAAAGGAGGGTAAATTGTCCAACCTGCAGACGCCGGTCCTGCTTCAACAAATAATGAAATTACCATGATTACACTCGATACAAAGAATAACCAATATGAAATCATATTTAAAAATCCAGAAGCCATATCTCTAGCTCCAATCTGCAATGGAATTAATAAATTTGAGAATGTTCCACTCAAGCCTGCCGTTAAAACAAAGAATACCATAATAGTACCATGAATTGTTACTAAAGCAAGGTAAAAATCTGGATCCATAACCCCATTGGTTTGATGAGAACCTAAGAATGCTTCAATGATTGTAAACGATGTTTCTGGCCAAGCTATCTGTAAACGAAATAACATAGACATAAAAACGGCTATCATTCCCATAAACATTCCTGTAACCAAGAATTGTTTAGAAATCATTTTATGATCTTGACTAAAAATATATTTGGTTACAAATGTTTCTTTATGATGATGTTCTGACATAATCTTTTAATTTGTAGTGTCTTTAAATTTATTATTTAATAATTGATGCTAAAGTTGGTTGTTCTGCAATCCACTCGTCATAATCTTCTTGCTCTACAACCGTAATCTTCATTTGCATGTTGTAGTGTGAAGCCCCACAAATTTTATTACATAATAACAAGTAATTAAACTCATAAAGTTCTTCTTCTCCTTTGGACTTTCTAATTTTATTGATTCCGATAGTTTTTGCAATAACCTCAGGGTTCTGTCTCATTTCTTCTGTGGTAAACTTTGGCGTAAAACCAAACTCTGTCACCATTCCTGGTACACAATTCATTTGAGCTCTAAAGTGTGGCATATAAGCCGAGTGTAAAACATCTTGAGACCGGAACTTGAAATGAATCTTTCTTCCCTTGGGTAAATATAATTCAGTAACCTGCTTGTCATCTGATGCGTTTTTGTCAGACATATCCACACCCATTGTATTTATACCCTTGATATAATTTACGTTTCCTAGACCTAAAGTATTATCATCACCTGCATAACGCGCATCCCATCTAAATTGTTGAGAGTAAACTTCTATAACAATTGGATCTTCGGCATCCGATAAATCCATTACGTTATTCCATTGCCATAAACCATATGATACTAAAACTACTAAAACTACCGCCGGAATGATAGTCCAAATCATTTCTAATTTATGACTATCCGCATAAAATTTTGCTTTTCTTCCTTTACTTCCTCTGTACTTAAATGTAAAGTAAAAAATTAAAAATTGCATGATAAATTGTACAATCCCAATTAACCAAAAGGTAATATTAAATAAGATGTCATCGTGTTCCCCTTCAATAGAAGCAGATTCTGGTAACATTATTACATTCATGAAGATTAAACAATAAATCATCATTGCATAGAAAAATGCCATAAACCATAGCGAATACTTTCCTTGTTTTCTATTATCCTCGTCAGTAGCAATAACATCTCTCAGGTTCATGATTCTGGTAATTTGCCAGAAACTAACTCCGATTGCAATGCCTATAAAAATATAAAATAGCGCTAACATATATTTATCGTCTTAATTATTTTAATTCAATTATTTATTAATGATCTCCTGATTCTTCTCCTGAATGCTCAATATTGTAGTAATGAAAGTGTTTACTTTCTTCTAAAAAAGGATTTCCTTTTGGTATTGGACTCACTTTTGAAAATGCATTTAAAGTGGTATAAATGAATAATCCAATAAAGAAACATAAAGCACTTATCTCTGGAATACCAATATACCATTGTGCACCCACTGTAGAGGGCATAACCATGATAAATACATCCATATAATGACCTGCTAAAATTACGAATCCTCCGATAAACACAAACCAAGGCTTGCTTTTAAAATCACTATTTAATAATAATAGTATCGGAAAAACAAAATTCATCACAACCATTCCTAAAAAAGGTAACTTATACTCTGTAAATCTTGCAACAAAATAAGTAGTCTCTTCAGGAATATCTGCATACCAAATTAACATAAATTGAGAAAACCATAAATACGTCCAGAACACAGAGAAACCAAACATAAATTTGGCTAAATCGTGAATATGACTATCATTTACGTGAGGTAAAGCACCTTTAGCACGCAAATAAATTGTAAAAAACGCTATTACAGTTAATGCGCTTACTAATAAAGAAGCTAATACGTACCAACCAAATAATGTTGAAAACCAATGAGGATCTAAACCCATAATCCAATCCCAAGACATCATCGATTCTGTGATCATAAACAAGAACAAGAAAATAACGGATGCGTTATAATTTTTCTTATATGTTTTATTACCATCATTTGCAGTGTCTTCTTTAATAGAGCTCCTTCTAATAAAGAATCTATAAGCATTCCATATTAAAAGATACGCAATGCTTCTTAATAGAAAACCTGTAGAATTCATCCACCAAGATTTGCCATCTACAATTGGATCATAATTATCACTTGTAGGATCAACAGTACCTTCTGCCATCCATGGAAATAGATGGTTCAAATGCATTACCGAAGCAATAACAACTAATGCCATTATAATCGAGACTGGTAATAGATTTGCTGTAATAGCTTCCATTACTCTTAAAATAACAACGGACCAACCAACTTGTGCAACTCTTTGAATCGCATAGAAAGCTAAAACTAATAATGTTATTCCTAAAGAGAAAAATAAAGCTACATAAAATGCTGACCAAGGTCTATTTTGTAGTTGATGTAAAACGTGTTCTGCATGTTCATTATCATGTGAATTTCCATGTACAGCATCAACTTCACTGTGTGCTTCAATCATTGAAGCATGTGCTTCTTTATCTGTTTTTTCAGCATGCGTATCATGGTTGACAGCTTCTCCATGTGGGGCAGCTGTTTCACCATGTGCGCCACCATGAGCATCACTGTTAGAAGCTTCTATTGCATGTTTTGCATCTTCTATAGTTTTTTGAGAACCACTATAAAAACTGAATGCAATTCCTACAACACCAAAAATAATTAGTGCTAATGAGAATGTTTTTAATTTACCTGAGAATTGATACATATCTTTCGTATTCTATCTTTTTGTATTCTATTTTAACAAATCAGCACGTAATACTTCTACGTGTTGAACAATTTGCCAACGTTCTTTGTATGTTAGTTGAGAGGAATGTGAACCCATTAAGTTTTTACCATGGATTAATACATGATAAATACTTCCCTCTGTGATGTCTCTGTCTTTATAGTTTGGAATTCCAGAAAATTTTTCTGAAGTTGATAAATAACCGTTACCATCCCCTTTTTTACCATGACAAGAGACACAATAAATTGTGTACATTTTCTTCCCATTAGTTAAATTCTTTTCATTTACTTCTAAAGGTGATTTTAAAGCTGTTTTAGCTTCTTCATAACCTTCCATAGTATCTGGAATATCATAAGCAGGAGTTCCTCCTCTTGGAATAGTACCAGTTACTGGTTTACTATTCACAGGTTCTCCTCCTAATCCTTCTGCACCATCCGCGTTATAAGGAACAGATTCATACATGTCTGGCATGTATTGTGACTGTCTTGTTGTTTTGTCATTACAAGAAATAATACTTGCAAAAACTACTAAGGCGATAATTAATTTAAAATTCTTCATTATCTATTTATTAGTGCTTATCTACGATATTAATTTCTACAGCTCCAGTTTTCGATAACAAAGAAGTTAATACTTCTTCATTATTGTGAATTGGAATTTCCATTAAAAAATGATCATCTGTAGTTCTAGGATCTGGATTTTCAGCATCTTTAAACGGCCAAATTCTACTTCTCATATAAAAAGTGATTACCATTAAATGGGCTGCAAAAAATACTGTTAATTCGAACATAATTGGCACGAATGCTGGCATATTTTCAAACCATGAAAAACTTGGTTTACCACCAATATCTTGTGGCCAATCCTCAATCATAATGTAATTTGTCATCCAAATTGCAAAAGCTAAACCCGTAATTCCGTACATGAAAGCCGTAATTGCTAATTTTGTTGGAGCTAACCCCATTGCTTTGTCTAGTCCATGCACTGGAAATGGACAAAATACTTCTTCGATATGATGGTGTTCTGCTTTTACAGCTTTAACCGCATCCAACAATACTTCGTCATCGGTATAAAATGCGTGAATAACTTTTGATGCTTCCATAATTATCCGTTTAAATTGTTATCAGAATCCTTCTTTTTATTCCCTGACTTTAAAACAACAATTGCTGGTTTAGTAGGAATTCCTTGTTCACTTCTCTTCTTGTAAAACTCACCAGAAGATTTTAGTATTGTTTTTACTTCCGCTTGCGCGATTACAGGGAACGTTCTTGCATATAATAAAAACAATACGAAGAAGAAACCTATGGTTCCAATAAAGATACCCACATCAACAAATGTAGGCTCAAAACGCCACCAAGTTGATGGTAAATGACCTTTACTTAATACAATTGCAATAATGTCGAAACGCTCAAACCACATTCCAATATTAATAGCTATAGAAATAATAAAAGTGATGATAAAACTTCTTCTAAATTTCTTTATCCATAATAGTTGAGGCGTAATAATATTAAATATAATTAACGACCAGAATGCCCATTTATAAGGACCCGTTGCAGCCCCTACAGATAAATACGTATAGTTTTCGTAAGGAGAACCTGTGTACCATGCGATGAAGAATTCAGTTGCATACGCTACCGCTACAATTCCACCTGTAAGAATAATTACAATATTCATATATTCAATGTGCATACGAGTAATATAATCTTCCATGTTTGTCACCTTTCTCATGATTCCTAATAACGTTTGAACCATTGCAAATCCGGAAAAGATTGCTCCTGCTACGAAGTATGGAGGAAAAATAGTTGAGTGCCATCCAGGGTTTATTGAAGTAGCAAAATCCATAGATACGATTGTATGCACAGAAAGAACTAATGGTGTTGCTAAACCTGCAAGCACTAAAGATACTTCTTCGAAACGTTGCCAATCTTTTGCTCTACCAGACCAACCGAATGATAATAATGCGTAAATTTTCTTTTGAAAAGGCTTCACAGCTCTATCACGAATCATTGCAAAATCTGGTAATAAACCTGTCCACCAAAAAACTAGTGATACCGATAAATACGTTGAGATTGCAAAAACATCCCACAATAATGGAGAATTAAAATTCACCCACAATGATCCGAATTGATTTGGAAGCGGTAACACCCAATATGCATTCCAAGGACGTCCCATGTGAATAATTGGAAACAATCCTGCTTGAAAAACCGCAAAAATTGTCATTGCTTCTGCAGAACGGTTAATTGCCATTCTCCACTTTTGACGGAATAATAAAAGTACTGCAGAAATTAAAGTTCCCGCATGACCAATACCTACCCACCATACAAAGTTCGTAATATCCCAAGCCCATCCAATGTTCTTGTTTAATCCCCAAACTCCAATACCAGTTCCTACTGTGTAGAAGATACATCCAAATCCCCATAGCATTGCTGCTAAAGAAATATAAAATGCTATATACCAATTCTTATTTGCAGCACCTTCTATAGGTCTTGCAATGTCTTCGGTAATATCGTGGTAACTTTTATCACCTAATACTAAAGGTTCCCTTATGGGTGCTTCGTAATGAGACATATTTTTATATCTTAGTTTTTGATTACGCTTCGTTTGTATTCTTAACTTTCACTTGATAGATTACATTTGGTTTTGTCTGTAAATAATCTAACACGTTATAAGCTCTCTTATCCGCTGCTAATGCAGCTACTTTATCTTCTTTTTTATTAACATCTCCAAAAACCATAGCTCCTGTTGTACATGCAGACGAACAAGCTGTTTCAAACTCATCGGTATTTACAGTTCTACCTTCTTTCTTAGCTTTTAGAATTGTTGCCTGTGTCATTTGAATACACATAGAGCACTTTTCCATAACTCCTCTAGAACGAACAACAACATCTGGATTCAATACCATTTTACCATATTCGTTGTTCATGTTAAAGTCAAACTCGTTATTATTTGAATAATTAAACCAGTTAAATCTACGAACTCTATATGGACAGTTGTTTGCACAATATCTTGTACCTACACACCTGTTATATGCCATTTGGTTTTGACCTTGACGGCCATGTGATGTTGCTGCTACTGGACAAACCGTCTCACATGGAGCATGGTTACAGTGCTGACACATCATTGGCTGAAAACTAACTTCAGGATTCTCTGCTTCAGTTTCTAAAGCTTTATATAAGTCTCCACCGCTTAAGCCCATTTCTTTAGCTTCTTCTCGAGTTTCAACTTCTGAAGAGTAATATCTATCAATACGCAACCAGTGCATATCTCTACCAACTCTAACTTCATTTTTACCTACAACAGGTACATTATTTTCTGCATGACATGCAACAACACATGCACCACAACCCGTACAAGAGGTTAAGTCTATTGATAAATTAAAGTGATGACCTATTTCTCTATTGTGCTCATCCCATAAATCAATTGTTTTTGCCTCAACTTCTTTATGATCGTATGATACATATGCAGGCTTGTTCCAACCGTGATGGTGGTCTTTAGGCGCTACTGTATTGTATTCTTTTAATGATGCTACTTTTAGGATGTCATGACGACCTGCAATTGTTTTTTGTACTTGTGTACAAGCAAATTGATGCGTTCCATCCTCTTTCTCAATAGCAACATTATATTGAATGTTATTACCCCCTTTGTATAAAGGATATGCATTAACACCTACTTGCATTTCTTCTTTTAAACCGAAAGTTTTTCCAAAACCTAAAGCCAATCCTACAGAACCTTTTGCTTGTCCTGGTTGCACCATAACTGGAACAACAACTTCAACGCCATTTAAAGATACTTTGGCATAATCGCCATCAATAGCACCATTATCTTTAACAGGATTAGAAAAACCTAAATCTCTAGCATCTGCCATAGACATGGTTAAATAATTATCCCAAGATGTTCTTGTAATTGGATCTGGAAATTCTTGCAACCAAGGATTGTTTGCTTGTTTACCGTCTCCTAAACCAGTTTTAATATATAAATTCAACTCCATTCCAGAAGTTAATGTACTTTTCTTTAATAATTTTGCAACTTCTGCAATTGAAATATCTCTTGGACTTTCTGTTCCTAAAGAAACAACTTTATTGTAAAAACCATTATGTAAAGCTTTATTCCAAGAAGATCCATCCAAAACTTCTGTAGACCAGAAAGATTTTAAATAGTCATAATATGAAGTTGAACTTCCAGACCATTTTAATAATGTGTCTTGTATTTGACGTGTTTTGAATAATGGTTGAATTGTAGGTTGAATTAAACCATAATTCCCTTCAGAGAACTGAGTATCTCCCCAAGACTCTAAGAAATGTGGCGTTGGTAAAGCATATTCCATTGCATCTACAGTCTCATTATTCTCTATAGACAATGCTACTTTTAAATCTACTTTCTTTAATGCTTCTGTAAATTCAGCTGCATTTGGTAATGAATAAGAAGGATCCACATTCACCGTAAAAATACCACTAACCTTTCCAGATTTCATATCTGAAATCACCTCTTGAACTTGGTTAAAACTTCCTTGACGAATGTTTAATGAGTTCTTGCTATCTAAAACTTCACTATTTAAAGCATTGTTAATTGCTAAAGATATTAATTGTGCATTCACATCATTAATACCCGTCATTACAACACCTTTAGAACCGGCTTTTTTAAGTGATTTTGCTAATTCCTTAATTTCACTATCAATAGGTGTGGCGTTCGATACTATAGAATTACCTGTAATTTCATTATATAAGTTCAATAAGGCAAAAACAACATCCGATGGTTTTGCAACTATACGTTTGTCTGCATTGGCTCCTGTAAGAGACATGTTACTTTCTATCTGAACATGGTAAGACATTTTACCTGATTCTGGTTTTCTACCAGCAACATACGCTTTTTCAAAACCTCCATGAAAATCGCCTAAAAAATCAGCACCAAAAGAAACAATTGTTTCTGCGTTTTCTAATTTATAATTTGGCAAAGCTCTTCTACCATACATTGTTTCAAACGCGTCTGCTGAGGGCGCTTCAGAAACTGCATCATAAATAACATGTTTTGCATTTGGATAACTCGCTAAAAATTCACCAACAACTTTATCTGTTGACGGGCTTGCCATTGTTCCAGTTAATAAAACAACTTGCTTCCCTTCTTTTTTAAAAATAGTTAATTTTTGTCCTATTTCCGAGTCAGCTTCCGCCCAAGAAATAGCATCACCATTTTTAGTTGGTTCTTTTAAACGCATCTTCTCATCGTATAAAGAAAGAACTGCTGCTTGAACTCTAGCACTTGTTGTTCCGTTTGCTTCTTTATTTGGCATTATTTGAATTGGACGACCTTCACGTGTCTTAACTAACACACTTGCAAAATCATACCCATCAGCCATAGACGTCGCGTACCAATCTGCAACACCCGCAATAATATCGTCTGGTTTTACTACGTAAGGAATAGATTTTACAACTGGTCCTTCACATGCCGCTAATGATGCTGCAGCTGTTGTAAAACCAATATACTTTAAGAAATCTCTACGTGAAGTAGAAGAATTCTCAAGTGTTTCTTTATCACCTAAAAAATCATCTGTAGGAATATTTTCTACAAACTCATTTTTACTCAGCGTTTCAACAACAGAACTATCTTTTAGTTCTTCAACACTTTTCCAGTATTTTTTGTTTGAAGCCATTTATACTTTTTTATTTAATGATTTAAAAAATTGAGAAAAAATTCTCGAGATTTTTTAATTTTTGAATTTTTTATTTCTTCCTTTAGTAATGACACTTACCACACTCTAATCCCCCTAACTGAGATATAGTAACTTTTTCTACTCCGTATTTCTTTGCCAATTCGTCGTGAATCTTAGCGTAATATTCATTTCCTTTTAAATCTACGTTTGTCTCTCTGTGACAATTGATACACCAACCCATTGTCAATGAGGAATACTGGTACATTTCATCCATCTCCTCCACAGGGCCATGACATTTCTGACATTTCAAACCTGCAACCGTTACGTGTTGTGCATGATTATAATAGACAAAATCTGGAAGATTGTGAAGGCGAATCCATTTTATCGGTCTTTCTTTTCCTGTATATTCTAATTCTTCTGGATCCCAACCTGCGGCCTTGTAAACTTTTGCAATTTCTTGATCTAATTGAGTTTTACCGTATGTTTGACCGTTCCATTGAATCTCAGTTCCTTCTGCAACTTCGGCAATAGCTTTGTGACAATTCATACATACATTTACAGAAGGTATCCCTGAATGCTTGCTATGCTTTGCTGATGAATGACAATATTGACAATCAATTTTATTATCTCCAGCATGAATCTTATGAGAAAATGCAATAGGTTGAATTGGCTGATACCCTTGATCTACACCAACACTGAACAACATTCCAAATACAATATAGGCTCCTATCAATAATAAAAATATTGTAGATAATACTTTTAAGAAAGTATTGTTTTTAACACCTACCCAAAGCTCTTGTAAATCTCTTCTTAAATTCGATTGTATTGCTGGTTTTTTATTCCCTTTTAACTCACTTACTTGCTTTAGCAAACTAGCAATCATTAAAAACGCAACTACAATAGCAGCTGCTAAAATATAAATTAGCCAATCTGGAGCACCACTTTTCTCTAACACTTGTCCCCCTACTAAAACTTCACCCGCTGCTGGCGCCTTTTTGATTTCACCAACAGTTGTATAGTATAAAATATCATCTATATTTTTATCTGTTAACTGAGGAAAAGCATTCATAGCTGTTGCGCTGTATTGAGCTGCTTCGTAGGCTTCAGCATTTACTTTTTGAAACTCTGCATTATTTTTTATCCAGGCTTTTAACCAATCATTTTCTCTACGCTCCTCAACTGCTCCTAAAGCAGGACCTACTAGTTTCTTATCCAATTTATGACAAGATGCACATAAAGATCTAAATAATTTTCTACCCTCTTTCTGACGAGCCTCATCCATCTCTTGGGAATACGAAGAAATGCTAAACCCAAAAATTAAAAGTAATGTAAGACTTTTAAGAAATACTGATATTAGTCTACTCTGAAATGCTACACTTTTCATATTTACAAACTATAATTTTAGTATTGTGTATAAAATGGCCCAAAACGATTTTTGAACAGTCCGTCAAAAGTACTACTTCTTCCTACATTTTGAAAAGTTAAAGGAACGTTAACTATTAATTTATAATAATTCTAAATAATAATTTATCAAATTTATTCTAAGACAACTCGTTACTTTTGTAGAAACGAATTTTAGAATGAAAAATAAATCTTATGTAAACGTATTTATCTTTGTATTAATTGCAGGTTGTTTCTCTTTTTCTGCTCAAAACAAGACAAATACTAGTAAACAAATTAAAAACTTGATCGCCCAAAAAAGAGCTTTTAACAAAAAGTATGGGTATGGTTTTAGGGTTCAGATATATTACGGTAATGAAACTAATGCAAGAAGCTTACAAAGTAAATTTAGACTAAATTACCCTAAAGTATTCACAAAGCTTGATTATGAACAACCATATTGGAAAGTACAAGTTGGAAATTATAAAACAAAATTAGAGGCAGATAAAGCCATGGTTGGATTTTCAGAAAAATTTTCAGGATTAATTGTGATTCCTTTGGGCAAATAAGCTTAAAAATAGTGCACAAAAAACGCCAAAATCAAAAATGATTTTGGCGTTTTTACTTTTCTTATAAAGGACGTTTATTTCAACTTCTTTTTAACGGCTACTTCTTTGTATGCCTCAATAACATCTCCTTCTACAATATCATTGTAATTTTTAAGTTGAAGACCACAATCATAACCCTTGGCGACTTCTCTAACATCGTCTTTAAAACGTTTTAAAGATGATAATACTCCTTCATGAACAACAATACCTTGTCTAATAATTCTAATTTGAGAATCTCTGAATATTTTACCAGACATCACCATACAACCAGCAATGTTACCAACTTTAGAAATTTTGTACACCTCTCTAATCTCTACATTACCTGTTACTTCTTCTTTCATCTCTGGAGACAACATACCCTCCATCGCGTCTTTTAAGTCGTTAATAGCATCATAAATAATAGAATATGTTCGAATATCAACTTCTTCTCTATCTGCAATCATTCTTGCATTTCCTTGCGGACGAACATTAAACCCAACAATAATAGCGTCTGAGGCTGTTGCTAATAACACATCACTTTCTGTAATAGCTCCAACTCCTTTATGTAAAATATTAACTTGAATTTCTTCTGTTGATAATTTCTGGAACGAATCGGTCAAAGCTTCTACAGAACCATCTACATCTCCTTTTAAGATAATGTTTAATTCTTTAAAGTCTCCAAGTGCAATTCTACGTCCAATTTCAGCTAAAGTAAGTGTTTTTTGTGTTCTTACAGATTGCTCTCGTTGCAATTGAGAACGTTTTGAAGCAATTTGTTTCGCTTCTCTTTCATCATCAAAAACAACAAATTTATCTCCTGCTTGTGGCGCTCCATCTAAACCTAAAATAGATACTGGCACAGATGGTCCAGCTTCTTTTAAGTTGTTTCCTTTATCGTCAAACATTGCTCTTACCTTACCACTGTGTTTACCTGCTAACAAGTAATCTCCAATTTTTAAAGTTCCTGCTTGTACTAAAATGGTAGAAACATATCCTCTACCTTTATCTAATAAAGCTTCAACAACTGCTCCAACTGCATTTTTATTAGGATTTGCTTTTAATTCTAAAATTTCTGCTTCTAATAAAACTTTTTCTAATAATTCAGGAATTCCTTCTCCCGTTTTAGCAGAAATATCTTGAGACTGAATGTTTCCACCCCATTCTTCAATCAACAAATTCATTGAAGATAATTGTGTTTTTACATTATCTGGATTTGCATTCGGTTTATCAATCTTATTGATTGCAAATATAATTGGCACACCCGCTGCTTGCGCATGAGAGATTGCTTCTTTGGTTTGTGGCATTACATCATCATCTGCTGCAACCACAATAATAACTAAATCCGTTACTTGTGCTCCACGCGCACGCATTGCTGTAAAAGCCTCGTGACCCGGAGTATCTAAAAATGCAATATTTTGATCGCCAACTTTTACTGAATAAGCTCCAATATGCTGAGTAATTCCACCACTTTCGCCTTCGATTACATTCGCTTTTCTGATATAATCTAGTAAAGAAGTTTTACCATGATCTACGTGACCCATTACTGTAATAATTGGCGCACGCGTTTCTAAATCTTCTGGCTTGTCTTCTACTTCTTCTATAGATTCTTCTACCTCTGCACCTACAAACTCTACTTTATGGTTAAATTCTTCTGCAACGATCACTAATGTCTCTGCATCTAGACGCTGATTCATAGTTACCATCATTCCTAAAGACATACATGCCGAAATGATATTTGTTACAGGAACATCCATCATTGTTGCCACTTCACTTACCGTAACAAACTCTGTTACTTTTAATATTTTATTATCTAATGCTTGTGCTTCTAATTCAGCATCTGAATGCTCTCTACGGGCATCTCTTTTATTTCTTCTGTATTTTGCTCCTTTTCCTCTACTCGATTTTCCTTGAAGCTTTTCTAGTGTTTCTCTAACTTGCTTTTGAATATCTGCTTCTGTTGGCTCAACCTTTTTTACTACTGGCCTTTGAGCTCCTCTTGGCCTAAATGCAGGTCTACCAGTTCCTGAACCGCCTCTACTTGGAGTCCCTCTACCTGGAGCTGTTCTCGTATTAGCAGTACCCGGCGCACCTGGTTTACTGATACGCTTACGCTTCTTTTTAGCGTCTGCATTTGCATCTTTTTTAACTTCAGGTTTTTTCTTTTTTGGTCTGTCAAATTGTTTTAAATCAATTTTCTTACCTGTAAAATTAGGTCCATCTAACTTTTTATACTGTGTTTTAATCGCTTCTGCATTTTCTGCCGTAACCTCTTCTGCTTTTTCCTCTGTCTTAGAAATTTCTTTTTTAGAAGGCGTTTTTTCTTCAACCTTAGAAGCTTCTTTTTCTATTTCAGAAACAGGCTTTTTAACTTTTTCTGTTTCAGAAACAGGCTGCACTATTTTCGGCTCAACAAAAACTTCCTCTTTCGCTTTTGGCTCAACAACAGGCTGTTCTATTTTAGGTTCAACAACCACAGCTTCTTCTTTTGCTATCGGATCAACGATAACTTCTTCTTCTTTTTTAACAACTGATTTTTTACCAACGTTGTCGATATCTATTTTACCTACAGTTTTAAACTCTAATTTATCTGCTTTGGCTTTTAAGACTTCTTCTTTCTTAGCTTCTTCTGCTCTTTTCTTTTCTAACTTAGCTTCTATCTCTAAACGAATTGCCTCTTTCTCTTTACGTTTTTCCTCGCCAACTTCTTTGGATGCAGCTTTTTTATTTGCATCTGTTTCAAAGCCATCTTGTAAAACTTGGTAGATATCACTAGAAATTTTAGTTGTAGGTCTTGCATCTATATCATGACCATTTTTTGCTAAATATTCTACTGCTCTATCAAGAGAAATATTTAATTCTCTTAGAACTTTATTAAGCCTCATTGTTTTGCCTTCAGACATATATTATTTTTTAGCCTTTAATTCTGTAAAATTATACTTTTTACTTTAATTTTATATTGTTGATTATTCTTCGAATTCTTCTTTCAAAATTCTTTGAACATCTAAAATAGTTTCTTCTTCTAGATCGGTTCTTTTCACCAATTCAGCAACACTAGTTTCCAAGACACTTCTTGCAGTATCCAAACCAATCTTTTTCAATTCTATAATAACCCAGTCTTCAATTTCATCTGTAAACTCGGTTAACTCTACATCTTCCTCCTCAAGTCCTTCTCTCTTAACATCTATCTCATAACCCGTTAACTCACTAGCTAAACGGATATTTACACCACCTCTACCGATTGCTTTTGAAACTTCCTCTGGTTTTAAAAGTACACTTACACGTCCTTTTTTACCGTTCTTTTCTTCGTCGAACAATTCTATTTCCATAGAGGTTACTTTTGCTGGACTCAATGCTCTAGAAATAAATAATTGTTCGTTTTTGGTATAGTTGATAACATCTATGTTCTCATTACCTAATTCACGAACAATACCATGAATTCTTGACCCTTTAACCCCAACACAAGCTCCAACCGGATCAATTCTATCATCATAAGAATCTACCGCTACCTTTGCTTTTTCTCCAGGAATTCTTGCTACACCTTCAACAGTAATTAAACCATCAAAAACTTCAGGAATTTCTTGTTCAAACAATTTATTTAAAAATGCTGGTGCGGTTCTAGATAATATAATTGCTGGTTTATTCCCTCTTAATTCTACTGTTTTTATAACGCCTCTTACAGAATCACCTTTTCTAAAGAAGTCTGAACGGATTTGCTCGCTTTTCGGTAAGACAATTTCATTACCATCATCATCTAACAAAATAATTGCATTGTGACGTATGTGATGCACCTCTGCAGTATACAACTCGCCTTCTAAGTCTTTAAAATGCTTAAAAATATTTGTGCTATCGTGTTCATAAATCTTAGAAATTAAGTTTTGACGCAATGCCAAAATGGCTCTTCTTCCTAGATCCACTAATTTAACCTCCTCAGATACATCTTCACCAATTTCAAAATCCGGCTCAATTAATCGTGCTTCAGCTAATTCTATTTCTTCATTATCATCTTCAGAAAAACCGTCTGCGACTACCACTCTATTTCTCCAAATTTCTAAATCTCCCTTATCTGGATTGATAATAATATCAAAATTATCATCAGAACCAAACTTACGTTTTAAGGTCGCTCTAAATACTTCTTCTAAAATAGACATTAATGTTACTCTGTCTATACTTTTATTATCTTTAAATTCTGAAAACGAATCAATTAACGCTATATTTTCCATTACATTTTTGCTTAAAATACAATCTTCACTTTTGCTTCTATAATATCTTTATACTCTATAGTCACCGATTTTTGAACGGTAACTTTTCCTTTCCCTATGAGTTTTGGCTCTCTTGCTTTCCAGTTTAAAACAATTTTATCTTCATCAGCGGCTACCAAAGTTCCTTCAAACTCTTCTTCCGCATTTTTTACTTTAAGAATTCTATTTAAATTCTTAATATATTGTCTTTTTACTTTTAATGGATGTGCGATATCCGGCGTAGTAACCTCCAAAGAAAAATCTTCTTCTTCCCTATCTAAATTATCATTTATGTTTCTACTTATTCTTATACATTCACTTAATGGAACACCCATATCACCATCTACAACAACTTGAACTTTGTTGTTTTCAGAGATCGATAAATCTATTAAGTACAATGACTCGTTAAGTGCCAATGCTTCGTCTACTAAGTCTTTTACCGCTGTTTGAATCATCCTAAACCTTAAAATGAAGTATAAAAAGAGGGGACTTTTAAGTCCCCTTCCCTCTTCATCTAATATAATTTTCGCTGCAAATATACGAATTGTTTATGATTTACCAAACCAACTCTAATTCATTATTTTTTTGTAACTTTATGTATAGTAATTATTTCTACTTAAAATGCTGACTTATGAAAAAAATTCTAGTCCCAATCGACTTTTCTAAACCATCAGAATATGCTGCAAAAATGGCCGCTAAAATTGCTAAAAAAACCAGCGCTACAGTATATCTTATACATATGATCGAACTTCCTTCTGGCGTTATAGACATGGGTTCAAACAGTAAATTTAGCATCCCTGAAAGTATGTTATATCTTAGAAAAACAAAAGAAAAAGTTTTAGAATATAAAGAGAATTTTTTTTCTGAAGATATTAAGGTCGAATATTTTATCAAAAAAAATAATCCGTTTGAAGGGATAAAAAAATATGCTGAGAAAATTGATGCAGATCTAATTGTAATGGGCTCTAAAGGACATTCTGAGTTTGAAGAAATTATGATTGGCTCTAACACCGAAAAAGTGGCAAGAACCTCTACCATACCTGTACTTATTGTAAAAAGAGATGCTAAAAAATTTAAATTAAAAAACTTAGTTTTTGCTTCTAATTTTAAAAAAGAAGATAAAGCTGTTTTTAATAAGTTTATCGATTTTGCTGAGCAGTTTAATAGTAAAATTCATTTATTAAAAGTTAATACACCATCAAATTTTGAGAGCACGAGGGAGGCTAAAGAAAAAGTATTGGATTTTATTAAAGATTATAGTTTACCTAAACACTCGATAAATATTTACAATGATACCTCTGTAGAAAAAGGAATTTTAAATTTCTCGAAAGACATTAACTCCGATTTAATTGCTCTGTGCACGCATGGCAGGAGTGGTTTATCGCATTTGTTTTCGCCAAGTGTCACCAAAAATTTATCTAAAAAAGCTTTAAAACCAATGCTAACAATTAAAGTTTAGTTGAAAAATTAATGCGCAGAGACCTTATTTGTGGTATCAAAAAAACCTCAAAAGACTGAAATAATTTCAGTTTAAAGAGGTTTTTTTAATTTTTATAATTTCAAAGTTTATTACAAAAGGTAATCTGTATTGATAAAATTAGAGTTTTTCTTGTCTAACAATTCTTGTAAAATTGCATTATTGTACGGCGTGTCTTTTGAAGCTACAAACGTTCTAATAGAAAAAGAACGCAATGCATCGTGCACACTTAAAGTTGCTACTGCTGAGTCTTTTCTTCCCGTAAAAGGATACACGTCTGGTCCACGTTGAGCAGCACTATTTAAGTTTACTCTGCACACCAAGTTTACTAACGCATCAATTAATGGTGCTAATGTTTTTACTTCGCTACCAAAAACACTTACTTGCTGGCCATAATTAGACTCTGCCATATCATTTAAAGGTTCTTGAATGTTTTTAAAAGAGACAATAGGCGTTACTGGTCCGAATTGTTCTTCTTGAAACACTCTCATGTCTTTAGAAACCGGATATAAAACTGCTGGGAAAATATAATTTTCCGTGGCTTCCCCTCCTTTTTTATTAATCACCTCTGCTCCTTTTGCAGCAGCGTCATCAATTAACTCTTGAATGTAAGAAGGTTTTCCTGGTTCTGGCAATGGTGTTAATTTTACCCCATTTTCCCAAGGGTTTCCAAACTTTAAAGCATCTATTCTTTCTACAAATCGTTTGTTAAATTTAGTAACAATATGCTCGTGCACATATATTATTTTTAATGCAGTACATCGCTGTCCGTTAAAAGATGTTGCTCCAGAAATACACTCATCAATGGCCAAATCTAAATCTGCATCTGGTAATACAATTGCAGGATTTTTAGCCTCTAAACCTAACACTAAACGTAACCTGTTTTTAAAAGGATGGTTTGCCTGTATCGCGTTTGCAGATTTACTGTTCCCTATTAAGGCTAACACATCTACTTTACCTGTTTTCATAATAGGCGTAGCCAAAACCCTACCTCTACCATAAATTACGTTCACAACGCCTTCTGGAAAACTATTCTGAAAAGCTTCCATAAGCGGAGACAATAATAAAACGCCATGTTTTGCAGGTTTAAAAACAGCTGTATTCCCCATAATTAAAGCAGGAATCAATAATGCAAACGTTTCATTTAAAGGATAATTATACGGCCCTAAACAAAAAACTACCCCTAAAGGACCCCTTCTAATATGTGCATGCACTCCGCTATGTTTTTCAAACTTAGCAGAATTTCTGTCCATTTTCTTATAATCTTCAATTGTATCGTAAATATATTCTATGGTTCTATCAAATTCTTTTTCAGAATCTGGTAACGATTTTCCAATTTCCCACATTAATAGCTTTACAACTTCATCTCGTTTGGTTTTCATTTGCTCTGCAAATTCCTCCATACATTCAATTCTATCTATAACCCTCATTGTTGGCCACAAACCTTGCCCTTTATCATAAGCCTTATAAGCAGAATCTAAAGCCTCTAAACCTTCCTCTCCTGTTAAATTTGGAACCGTTCCTAGTAAAGTTGGTTGGTATTCTTTGGTTGATGAAATTGTGGAATAAACCTCCGTAAATGCGCCCTTCCACTCTTTTAATTCACCATTAACTAAATATGTTTTTTGATGCAAAAGTGACGTGATTTTATATGCCTCTGGAATTTCTGTAAATTGTTTGCTCATAAATTGCTTTTAAATCAAAACCCTAATTAATTCTATTGAGATTTCTATTACCAAATTAACGAAAAATAAGAGAGAATTACCTTCATAATTTCAATTAAATGTTCATTTAGTAACGAAAAGCATTTCGAAATTTTGGTTGTTTTGATGGAAATATTAAATACACACTACACTAAAACCTGAAGTAAATCAGGCTTGTCATTTAGGTAATCACCAAAGAAATTGCTTTCTTTCATTCTATGGATTAAAGGTTGTAAATCTCGAGAAGATTTTAACTCTAAACCAACCACAGCAGCACCATTTGTCCTATTATTCTTTTTGGTATATTCAAAATGAGTAATATCATCATTTGGTCCTAAAATTTCCGCTACAAATTCTTTTAATGCTCCGGCTCTTTGAGGAAATTTTACTATAAAATAATGTTTTAAATTTGCGTATAATAATGCGCGTTCTTTAATTTCTGCCGTTCTTGTAATATCATTATTGCTACCACTTACAATACAAACTACATTTTTGCCTTTAATTTCATCAGCAAAAAAATCTAGAGCCGCAATACTTAATGCGCCTGCAGGTTCTACTACAATGGCATCTTTATTGTACAAATCTAAAATAGTCTGACAGATTTTACCTTCTGGAACTGTAATTATATCATGTAAATTTTGCTGACAAATTGCAAAATTTAAATCCCCAACCCGCTTAACAGCCGCTCCATCAACAAAAGAGTCTATTTTTTCTAAAGTTGTATTTTTTTTGTTTCTAATAGATGTTAACATAGAGGGAGCTCCTGCTGGTTCTACGCCAATAATTTTGGTTTTTGATGATAAGCATTTAAACATAGAGGATAAGCCAGATGACAAACCACCACCGCCAATAGCGACAAAAACATAGTCTATTTTTTTATCAGTTTGATTTAAAATTTCTAAACCCACTGTTGCCTGCCCTTCAATTACTTTTTTATCATTAAAAGGATGGATAAAGGTTTTATTTGTTGAATCACATTCGATTTTTGCGGCATTAAAAGCATCATCAAAAGTATCGCCTTCAATAACGACTTCAATAAAATCTTCACCAAACATTTTTACCTGATTAATTTTTTGATTTGGTGTTGGAGAAGGCATATATATAGTACCCTTTATTTGCAATAACTTACACGACAAAGCAACGCCTTGCGCATGATTTCCTGCACTTGCACAAACAATTCCGCGCTGTTTTTTAGCAACACTTAAAGAAGACA
Organism: Polaribacter sp. Hel1_33_78; assembly: GCF_900106075.1. Lineage (NCBI taxonomy): Bacteria > Pseudomonadati > Bacteroidota > Flavobacteriia > Flavobacteriales > Flavobacteriaceae > Polaribacter > Polaribacter sp. Hel1_33_78. Next base: position 346,871 of record NZ_LT629794.1, on the reverse strand, counting down.
TTTTATTATATGCTCCTCTTATTTTATAAGACCTTACCACTTGTAAATCTTCTCTTTTAAACAAAATAGTTGCTTCTAATTCTTTTGAAAGATTGAAGTTTTTACTTAAAGGAGTTTTGGAAGAAACCCCTTTTAAATTTTCAGAAGCTGCCTTTACATTATCTAAGCTAGGGAAATAGGTTTGTTTAGTTTCCATTATTAAAAGGTAATAAGAATACCTGTCAGGTATTTAGATCTGACAGGTATTTATAAAATTTAAAATCTTTATTTAACTATGCTGATTTTATCACTTTCATTGCCGTCATAGAAGCTCTTAATTTTGCTCCTACTTTTTCAACAGGATGACTTCTAATAATAGCGTTTACTCTAATTAATTCTTGATTATCAACATCATTTGAATCTGTAAATTTCTTACCAATAAGATCTGTACTAACCGTTTTCATAAAATCAGTTAATAAAGGCTTACAAGCATGATCGAATAAATAACAACCGTATTCTGCAGTATCCGAAATTACACGGTTCATTTCATATAATTTTTTACGAGCAATTGTATTTGCTATTAATGGTGTCTCGTGCAAAGATTCATAATAGGCAGAAGCATCTATAATACCAGACTCTGTCATTGCTTCAAAAGCTAATTCTACACCAGCTCTTACAAAAGCAACTAATAATGTTCCGTGATCAAAATACTCTTGTTCTGGTATATCTTGCTCTGTAACTTGTTGTTTTTCAAAAGCAGTATCACCAGTTGCAGCTCTCCAAGTTAATAAGTTTTTATCATCATTTGCCCAATCTTCCATCATGGTTTTAGAGAAATGACCCGTCATAATATCATCCATATGTTTTTGAAACAATGGACGCATAATATTTTTTAATTCTTCAGAAATTTCAAAAGCTTTTATTTTAGCAGGATTAGACAATCTGTCCATCATATTTGTGATACCACCATGTTTTAAAGCTTCAGTTACAGTTTCCCAACCATATTGAATCAATTTAGCCGCATAACTTGCTTCAATTCCTTCTTCAACCATTTTATCAAAAGATAAAATTGCTCCTGTTTGCAACAAACCACATAAAATAGTTTGCTCTCCCATTAAATCTGACTTTACTTCAGCAACAAAAGAAGATTCTAAAACTCCCGCTCTGTTTCCTCCCGTTGCAACTGCATACGCTTTAGCTTGTGCCCAACCTTTTCCTTCTGGGTCATTTTCTGGATGCACTGCGGTTAAGGTTGGCACTCCGAACCCTCTTTTATATTCTTCACGAACTTCGGATCCAGGGCATTTTGGCGCTACCATAATAACCGTTAAATCTTCACGAATTTTCATTCCTTCTTCAACAATATTAAAACCGTGAGAATACGATAAGGTTGCTCCTTTTTTCATTAAAGGCATTATCGTATGAACTACATTTGTATGCTGTTTATCTGGTGTTAAATTCAACACTAAATCTGCAGTAGGAATTAACTCTTCGTACGTGCCTACTTCAAAATTATTTGAAGTTGCGTTGATATAAGACTCTCTTTTTTGATCGATAGCAGCTTGTCTTAAGGTGTAAGAAATATCTAAACCTGATTCTCTCATATTTAAACCTTGATTTAAGCCTTGCGCTCCACAACCTACAATAACAATTTTCTTTCCCTTCAATGCATCTACGCCATCTTCAAATTCCGAAGCGTCCATAAACCTGCATTTTCCTAACTGCTCTAATTTTTCTCTTAATGTTAATGTGTTAAAATAATTTGACATTTTTATTTATTTAGTTGTTGTATGTTTCTAACAATGTTGATATTTTCATTTCTTCTTTGGTAACCGCAATACGTCCTGAACGCGTATACTGCATAATACCAAAAACACTTAATTTTTTGTGTAACTGAACCAATTCTTCTTTCCTTCCTGATTTTTCAAGGACAAAAAAATCTGTATTTACTGTAACAATTCTAGCGTTACTTTCTTTGATAATATTTTGAATTTGGCGCTCTTCAAACAACAATTCAGACTTAATTTTAAATAAGCCCGAAATCTGATAAATGGTATCTTCTTCATTATGAAAATACGCTTTAATAACCTCTACTTGCTTTTCTATTTGACCTAAGATTTTCTTAATATTTACTTCTGTCATGTTCACAACAATCGTAAATTTAGAAACACCTTCAATTTCTGATGGAGAGGTATTTAAACTCTCAATATTTATATGCCTTCTTTGGAAAATTGCTGAAATTCTATTCAACAATCCAATATTATTTTCTGTATATATTGATACCGTATATTGCTGCTTTTCTCCACTCATATTATTCTAATCTTATATCTGAAACACTTGCTCCTGAAGGAACCATTGGAAATACATTCCCTTCTTTTTCTACACAAACTTCTAAAAAGTAAGCTTCTTTACTTTCCATCATTTCTTTAACCGCTTCTGCTAAATCTTCTCTTTTTGTAACTTTTCTAGCTTTCAGATAATAGCCTTCTGCGATAGCAACAAAATTTGGATTTACCATTTCTGTAGAAGCATATCGCTTATCAAAAAATAACTGTTGCCATTGTCTTACCATTCCTAAAAAATCATTATTTAGAACCACTACTTTTACAGCTGCCTTTTGCTGAAAAATAGTACCTAATTCTTGAATGGTCATCTGGTAACCTCCATCACCAGAAATTGAAACCACTTCACGTTCTGGAGCTGCCATTTTTGCTCCAATTGCTGCCGGTAATCCAAAACCCATGGTGCCTAATCCTCCAGAAGTAATATTACTTTTTGTTTTGTTGAAATCTGCATATCTACAAGCAATCATTTGATGTTGACCAACATCTGTGACAATTGCAGCATCTCCTTTACTCTGAATATTAATTTGATTGATAACTTCTCCCATTGTTAATCCTTCTTTCGTTGGATGAATGTCACCTTTAATTACCTTTTCATATTCAATTTTATATAAATCTTTAAACTCTTGATGCCACGCAGTATGAGAGTTATCATTTATTAAAGCGAGAATAGCTTCTAAACTTGTTTTTGCATCCCCTAAAACGGCAACATCTGTTTTTACATTTTTATCTATTTCTGCCGGGTCAATTTCAAAGTGAATTACTTTTGCCTGCTTCGCATACGTATCTAAACTACCTGTAACTCGATCATCAAAACGCATTCCGATTGCAATTAAAACATCACATTCATTTGTTAATTTATTAGGTGCATAATTACCATGCATGCCCAACATACCAACATTTAAAGGATGGGAAGTTGGCAGTGCAGAAGCTCCTAAAATTGTCCAAGCAGCTGGAATACCCGCTTTCTCAACAAAGTGTTTAAACTGCTGTTCAGCTTCACTTAAAATTACACCTTGTCCCCATACAATCAATGGCTTTTTTGCTTCATTGATAATTTTAGCAGCCGCTTCCAAAGAACTTTGTGCCGTTTTTGGAACTGGCATATAACTTCTTACTTTCGTACATTTTTCATATGAAAAATCAAATTCTTCAAATTGAGCATCTTTCGTGATATCAACCAAAACTGGTCCTGGTCTACCACTTTTTGCAATATAAAATGCCTTGGCAATTGCTCCAGGAATTTGTGAAGCTTTTGTTACTTGACAATTCCATTTTGTAACTGGCGTAGAAATACCAACAATATCCGTTTCTTGAAACGCATCAGAACCTAATAAATGAGAAGGAACTTGACCAGTAATACACACCATTGGAGTAGAATCAATTTGCGCATCTGCAATACCTGTAATTAAATTGGTTGCTCCTGGACCTGAAGTTGCAATTGCAACACCTACTTTTCCAGAAATTCGTGCAAACCCTTGTGCTGAATGTGTTGCTCCTTGCTCATGACGTGTTAATACGTGATGAATTTTATCTTGATATTTGTATAATTCATCGTAGACTGGCATGATTGCTCCTCCAGGATATCCATAAATTATTTTCACCTCTTCTTCTATTAAACATCTTACGATTGCTTCGCTACCAGAAATTCTTTCTGTAACGTTTGTTGAAGTATTTTTATTTAGTATGGTTTGTGTTTCCATATTTATTTATTTTAAATTCCTGCGTATTTAAGAATATCGATCTTTTTTTATAAGTCTGTAACGCATCCTTTAGACGCTGATGCTACTGATTTTGAGTATTTGTATAAGATTCCTTTAGTATGCTTTAATGCCGGTGCCACCCAATTTTCTTTTCTTGCTGCCAGTTCTTCATCAGAAATTAAAACATTTATAGAGTTGTCTTCCGCACTAATTCTAATGATGTCTCCCGTTTTTAAAATTCCAATTGCTCCTCCTGATTGTGCCTCTGGTGTTATGTGACCAACTACAAAACCATGGGTTCCTCCAGAAAAACGTCCATCTGTAATTAAAGCTACCGATTTTCCTAAACCTGCTCCCATAATTAACGAAGTTGGTTTTAACATTTCTGGCATTCCAGGACCTCCTTTTGGGCCTACATATCTAATAACAACTACATCTCCTTTTTCTACTTCTCCGTTTGAAATTCCAGTATTTGCAGCTTGCTCACCATCATACACAACGGCTTTTCCTTCAAACAATAATCCCTCGTTTCCTGAAATTTTTGCAACGGCTCCTTCTAATGCAAGGTTTCCATAGATTATTTGAATATTTCCTGATGATTTTAACGCTTTATCTTTTGGATAAATTACATCTTGCTCATCAAATTCCATTGCTTCAACACTTGCTAAATTCTCCGCTAATGTTTTACCAGTTACTGTTAAACAATCACCATGCAAATAACCATTATCTAATAAATACTTCATAATTGCAGGCGTTCCACCAACTCCATGAACATCTTCCATTAAGTACTTTCCTGATGGTTTTAAATCTGCAATTAATGGTGTTCGGTCACTTACTCTTTGAAAATCTTCTAACGTAAACTCAATATCAGCAGCATGTGCAATTGCTAAAAAGTGTAATACGGCATTTGTAGACCCCCCTAAAGCATTTACAATAGCAATAGCGTTCTCTAAAGATTTTTTAGAGATAATATCCAAAGGTTTTAAATCTAATTCTAATAAGTTTTTTATTGCCAAAGCAGTTCTTTCTGCTTCAGATAATTTATTCGGATTTTCTGCGGGAATTGATGAATTATAAGGTAATGCAAAGCCCATACATTCTATGGCAGAAGCCATTGTATTTGCTGTATACATTCCTCCACAAGCACCGGCTCCTGGAATTGCTCTTTTTATAATTTCTCTATACTCTTCCTCTTCAATTTCTCCTGCGACTTTTTGACCTAAAGCCTCAAAAGCAGAAACAATATTAAGTTTTCTTCCTTTGTAATTCCCTGATGCAATTGTACCTCCATACATCATTATGGATGGGCGGTTTAAACGCAACATTGCAATTACAGCTCCAGGCATGTTTTTATCGCAACCCACCACAGAGATTAATGCGTCATAACTCTGCGCATTCATCACTGTTTCAATCGAATCTGCAATAATATCTCTTGAAGCTAATGAGTAATTCATGCCAGAAGTCCCCATAGAAATTCCGTCTGAAACTCCAATCGTGTTAAATCCTAAACCGACTAAACCAGCAATTTTGCTTTCAATTTTTACCTCTGCAGCCAAATTATTTAAATGCATATTACAAGGGTTACCGTCATAACCTGTGCTTGCAATACCAACTTGTGCCTTTTGCATATCTTCATCTGTTAAACCAACGGCATATAACATTGCTTGTGAGGCAGGTTGAGATTCATCTTGCGTTAATCTGCTACTATGTTTGTTTAGATTCATTTACTGTATTCTTCAATTTGTTGTCTAAATTACTAAGTTTCCCTCTTTTAAACTTACAACATTCAATAAAACTCTTTAAATTCAGGTATTAAATTAACTACATAATTAACTTTAAATCAAATACTTAGATGTAATTAATTATGACACTCAATCATAAAAATAAATTCATAAAAAAACCTTCTTTTTTACAAGAAGGTTCTATTTAATGTTAGGTTATAAATATCACTTCCTGATCATGTCGCACTAATTACGATGACTATGATAATAGAAATAATATTTATAATCTGTTTTTTCATTTATCAAATATTATAAATTTTTATCTAAGGACATAACTAATTCAATCTTTTTATTGACTAAAGTTGATAAACTAGTCTAGCTATGATCTAATGGTCTGTTTGAAGTTTTTTTGTCTTTTCAAAAAAACAAGGAATGAAAACTGGAAATAGCGTCTAAAAAAAGGACTAAATAATAGTACTTTGCCCCATATGAATATTTTGAAAATTCATATTACTGTCTTCTTGATTTGCAATATAATCAGCAATGAAATGACCTACTTTTGATGTAGATGCTGAATATTGATTTTTGCCCTTTATATCTTCTGTAGTTATACCCAAAGCCAACGATTTTTCAACGCCTCTTTGAATTGCATCTGCTTCCTCATGCAAACCTACATGTTCCAATAGCATTGCTGCGGATAAAATTGATGCCAGAGGATTTGCAATGTCTTTTCCTTTTGCTTGAGAATAAGAACCATGAATTGGCTCGAACAGCGCTGTTTTTTCTCCAATTGAAGAAGACGCCAATAAACCGATTGAACCAGCAATTACACTGGCCTCATCTGAAAGAATATCACCAAATAAATTTTCGGAAAGAATTACATCAAATTGTTTAGGGTTTAAGATAATTTGCATGACTGCGTTGTCAATAAACATAAAATCTAACTCAACATTTTCATACTTTTTAGCAATCTCTGTAACTGTTTTTCTCCACAAACGAGAGGTTTCTAACACATTTGATTTGTCTACTAAAGTTACTTTCTTCTTTCTATTTTGTGCCGCTTTAAAAGCCAAATGTGCTACTCTAGAAATTTCTTCAACAGTATACGAGCAAACATCAAAAGCGGATTGTTTATCTTGACTTAATTCTTTGTTTCCTGAATAAATTCCACCACTTAGCTCTCTGTATATTGCGATGTCTGTACCTAAAATTACCTCTCTTTTTAAAGGAGAGTTTTTAATTAACTTCTCGTAAGCCCTTACTGGCCTCACGTTACAATACAAACCTAACTCTTGCCGCAAACGCAATAAGCCTTGTTCTGGTCTTACTTTTGCGGTTGGATCATTATCATATTTTGGATCTCCAATTGCACCAAATAAAATAGCATCTGCCTTTTTACAAATTTTTATCGTCTCATCTGGCAAAGGATTCCCTGTTGCTTCAATAGCACAGGCCCCCATCTGAGCTTCTGTATATAAAAAAATATGGTTGTATACTTCTGCAACTGCTTCCAATGCTTTCTTCGCTTGAGCAGTTACTTCTGGACCTATTCCGTCTCCTGGAATTAAAGCAATTGTTAATTTCATTTTACTTTTCTAATCTTTAAAAAAAATTCACTTTATCAAAGGTAATTAAAAATAATAAATGGATAAAAAGTTCGAACTCGTATAACTTCTTTTGAAGAATCAGCCTCGTTTAATTCCTTATTTTACAGCATTGCAATTTTAGAAATTTTATTAACCTCTTTCATAATTACATGCATATCTTCATCTTTTACTTCTTTCTGTCTGTCCGCAGTTTCTAAAAAAGATTTATAGGCGATGTCTAGCTGAATTTTAGTTAATTCATATCCTATTTTTTTAGCTCTATACGCTAAAGCTGCTCTTCCACTTCTCGCGGTTAAAACAATGGCACTTTCTGTAACACCAACATCTTCAGGGTCCATAATTTCATAAGTCTCCCTGTTTTTTATAACGCCATCTTGATGAATTCCAGAACTATGAGCAAATGCATTAGCCCCTACGATTGCTTTATTTGGTTGTACCGGCATTCCCATGCTTTCGCGAACCATAATACTTGTATCATACAGCAATCTTGAATTAATACTTGTTTCTAGGTTTAAATATGGATGCTGTTTTAACACCATTACCACTTCTTCTAATGCTGTATTTCCTGCACGTTCTCCAATTCCATTAATGGTACATTCGATTTGACGCGCTCCGTTAATAACCCCTGCAATAGAATTTGCTGTCGCCATTCCTAAATCATTATGACAATGACAAGAGAGAATTACGTTTTCAATGCCCTTTACATTTTCACGTAGATATTTCATTTTTGCTCCGTATTCTTCGGGCAAACAATAACCTGTTGTATCAGGAATATTCAAAACGGTAGCACCTGCTTTAATTACTTCTTCACAAACTTCTGCCAAAAACTCATTATCTGTTCTTCCTGCATCTTCTGCATAAAACTCTACATCATCAACAAAAGATTTTGAATATGAAACTGCTTTCACCGCCCTTTCAATTACTTTTTCTCTGGTAGAATTAAATTTGAATTGTATATGAGAATCACTGGTTCCGATACCGGTATGTATTCGAGGATATTTTGCGTATTTTAATGCTTCTGCAGCTACTTTTATATCATTTTCAACAGCTCTTGTTAAACCACAAACTGTAGCATTTTTTACAATTTTAGCAATTTCAGCAACAGAATTGAAATCTCCTGGACTTGAAACTGGAAAACCTGCTTCTATAACATTTACACCAAGTAAATCTAATCTTTCTGCTATTACCAATTTTTGTTTCGTATCCAACTTACAACCAGGAACTTGCTCCCCATCTCTTAGTGTTGTATCAAAAATGTGTACCTTATTATCCTGCATAACTTTGTAAAGATTATCTTTATATTTAATCAAATGTATATATTGCAATCTCAATAGATATTTTCACATACTAACTTGTACGATTTCTAATGCAATTATTGAAAATACAACTATTTAATTATCAGTAATTTATGAGTAAAATTGTTACATTAGCCAATCATCAAAATGATGCTCTTTTTGTCCTAATTAAATCTTTAACAAAATCTGAAAAAAGACAGTTTAACCTTTATGTTGGTAGATTAGAGGGTAATGTAGATGCAAAGTTTTTTTCGCTTTTTAAATTTTTAGAAAAATTAAAAGTATATGATGAAAAAGTAATTATCAATAGTGGTATTGTTACGAAGCAACAACTTTCTAATTTAAAAGCTCATTTATACAAGCAGATATTAATCAGTCTGCGTTTGAATCCTGCTCATAAAAATATTAGAATTCAAATTAGAGAGCAATTAGATTTTGCAACTGTATTATATCAAAAAGGACTGTATAAGCAAAGTTTAAAGCTATTGGATAAAGCTAAAAATTTAGCTTTAGAAAATGAAGAAAAAAACATTGCTTACGAAATTGTAGAACTGGAGAAAGTAATTGAAACACAATACATTACCAGAAGTTTAAGTAATAGAGCAGACCTGCTTTCAATTCAAGCGAAAACGTTAAGTCAGCAAAATGTAATTGCAAGTAAATTGTCTAATTTATCGTTACAACTATACAGTTATTTATTGCAAAATGGATATGTAAAAAACAATAAAGAATTAGAGTTTATAAAGAACTATTTTTATAGTAAACTTCCAAAATATGATTTTGAAACCTTTGGTTTTAGAGAGAAATTATGGCTATACAAATCTCATTTATGGTTTAGTTTTCTATGTCAAGATTTTTTACATAGCTATAAATATGCTAGAAAATGGGTAGATTTATTTAAGGAAGATAAAAAATATATTTCCTTACATCCTGTTTTTTACTTAAAAGGCAAAAACTACCTATTAGAGGCTTCCTTTTTTGTGCAAAAAAGAGCTACTTTCAAAAAAGAATTGGCTTCTTTTGAAGAAGAAGTTGAGCAAAAAATCATTCCGATAAACACAAACACAGAACTTTTAATATTTGAATATTTATACGCCAATAAGTTGCACCTACACTTCTTAGAAGCCACTTTTTCTGAGGGTGAATATTTAGTTGAGATTATTAACAACAAAATTGAAAATTACGGAAACAGACTCGACAATCATTACATAGTTATGCTATATTATAAGATTGCTTGTTTGTATTTTGGAATGGGTAAAAATGAACTTTGTATAGCATATTTACAAAAAATCATAAAGTCTAAAAATTTAGGTTCCGCAGAAGATTTACAGTGCTTTGCAAGGGTTTTAAATTTGATTGCACATTATGAATGTGGTTTAGATTATGATTTAGAAAGACAGTTTGTAGACACTTATAAGTTTTTACTCAAAATGGAAAACCTACAAGAAGTACAAAAAGTTTTTCTAACTTCTATTCGAGATTTAAGTGATGTTTTTCCGCATGAAATAAAAAATGAATTCAAGAAAATTCATACTAAATTAAAAAAGTACGAAGAGCATCCTTATGAAAAAAGAGCTTTTTTATACTTAGATATTTTATCATGGTTAGAGAGTAAAATACAAAACAAACCTATTGCCATTATAATTAAAGAAAAAATAAAAAATAAACTTAAACAATAATAATTTTTGATTTTGGCATTGTTTTTTTTGCGAAAATCACATTAATTCAAGAGAAATCTAAAAAAATATCCACTAAAACCAATCAAAATAAATAATACCTCTATTTTTGTACTGTGAATTATTATAAAATAAATATAAACGCTTCTAAAACTACGGCCTTATTTTGTGTTTCTACGCACGCTTATATTCGCACAACTACTACAACTACAACCCTTTAGGGGTTATTCTATATTTATATCGCTCAGGTTATTTATTGTTTTGCAAAAACAAAAAAAACAATTATAAAAATAATTACACAATCTATCTATCATAAAAGATGAAAGTATTAAAATTTGGAGGCTCGTCTGTAGCCAACTCAGAAAACATAAAAAAAGTTTTAGACATCGTCTTTAACACATCAAAAAGCAGCAAAGTCGCAGTGGTTGTCTCTGCATTCGGAAAAACTACAGACAATTTGTTAGCTGGAGCGAATGAAGCTTTAAAGGATATTACAGGCGCTATTGAAATTTTAGAAACGATTAAGGAATTACATTATCAGGTTATTGATGATTTAATTTCTACAAATAATAAAGAGGTAAGCAAAGAAGTTACTGCTCTATTTAATCGGTTATTATCGATCTATGAAGGTGTTTTTTTACTACAAGAATTGTCCGATAAAACACTTGCAAAAGTTTCTAGCTTTGGAGAAAAACTCTCTTCATACATCATTGCAAATGCTGCCAAGGAGCTGTTTGATGCCACTCACAAAAAAAGTAGTCAATTAGTAATTACGAATAATGACTTCTTACATGCCCAAGTAAATTTTAAAATTACCAATACTAATATTACATCCTTTTTTGAAGAAAATGAGCATCAAGTTACTGTTTTGGGCGGCTTTATTTCATCAAATATTGAAGGAGAGACAACGACACTAGGAAGAGGTGGATCAGATTTTTCTGCCTCCATTTATGCCGCTGCTTTAAATGCTGATGAATTACAAATATGGACAGACGTTAGCGGTATGTTTACTGCAAACCCAAGAGTTGTAAAACAAGCATTTCCAATTTCAGAAATCTCTTATGAAGAGGCTATGGAACTGTCGCATTTTGGGGCAAAAGTTTTATACCCGCCAACAATCCAACCAGCTTTACGTAAAGAAATTCCGATTCGAATTAAAAACACTTTTGATCCAAAAAGTTCTGGAACCTTAATTTGTAAAGACCCAAAAAACAGCAATGAAGTTAAAGGAATTTCACATATCGAAGACATTAGCTTAATTACCTTAGAGGGTGGTGGAATGATTGGAATTCCTGGTTTTTCTAAACGGTTGTTTGAAACACTTTCTCAACAAAAAATAAATGTTGTTTTTATAACACAAGCTTCATCAGAACATTCAATTTGTGTTGGGGTGTATGAAAATGATGCTTCAAAAGCAAAAAATCTTTTAGACGAAACTTTTAATGTAGAAATAGAAAGAAAAAAAATAAAGCCAATTATAATAGAAAATGATTTGGCAATAATTGCTGTTGTTGGCGAAAGTATGAAAAACTACCAAGGTTTAAGCGGACAAATGTTTAGTGCCTTAGGAAGGAACAATGTAAATGTTCGAGCAATTGCGCAAGGTTCATCAGAAAAAAACATCTCTGCTGTGATCAACAAATATGATGCAAAAAAAGCTTTAAATACTTTACATGAGCAGTTTTTTGAAGAAAAAACGAAACAACTAAACTTATTTATAACGGGTGTAGGTAATGTTGGAGAACGATTATTAGCCCAATTGCAACAACAAAAGAAATTTTTAAAAGACAACTTAAAATTAAATATTAGAATAATTGGAATTGCTAATTCTAGAAAAATGTTTTTTGATAATAGCGGTATTAACTTAGGTAACTGGAAAGAAAACCTAGAAAACGGAGAGCCAGCGACCTTAGATAGCTTTTATAAAAAAGTAAAAGAAAGCAATCACAGAAATAGTGTTTTTATAGATAATACCGCAAATCAGGAAGTTTCTGAAGTGTATGAAAAGTATTTGCGTGAAAGTATTTCGGTGGTTACTTGTAACAAAATTGCGTGTGCATCTAGTTTTGACAATTACAAAACGTTAAAACGTGTTTCTAAAAAATACAATGCAGCTTTCTTGTTTGAGACGAATGTTGGCGCGGGTTTACCAATTATAGATACACTTAAAAACTTAATTAATTCTGGAGATAGAGTTCATAAAATTCAAGCTGTTTTATCTGGAAGTTTAAACTTTGTTTTTAATAATTTTAATGAGACCTCAACATTTCATGATGTGGTTGCTCAAGCACAAAAAGAAGGTTTTACAGAACCTGATCCAAAAATTGATTTAAGCGGAGTTGATGTTGCTAGAAAAATTTTAATTTTAGCAAGAGAAAGTGGGTATCAATTAGAATTAGAAGACATCTCTAATAATGCTTTTTTACCAGACAAAAGTTTAAAAACTACAAACAATCAAGATTTTTATAATTCACTAACAAAAAATGAAGCTCATTTTCAGCAAATTTTTAAAGAAGCAAATGATAAAAACTGTCGTTTAAAATATGTTGCAGAATTTATTGATGGAAAAGCAAATGTTGGTCTGCAACATATCGCTGTAGATCATCCTTTTTATAATTTAGAGGGAAGTGATAACATTGTTTTATTTTTTACGGATAGATATCCTGAAAATCCATTGTTAATAAAAGGGGCCGGTGCAGGTGCAGATGTTACTGCTTCTGGTATCTTTGCAGATGTAATTAGAATTTCAAATCAATAAAAACATGGATTATTTAAAAATATTTGCCCCTGCGACTGTTGCTAATGTTTCTTGTGGATTTGATTCGTTGGGTTTTGCTGTGGATGCTATTGGAGATGAGATGACATTTACAAAAACAGCTAAAAAAGGAGTTAAGATAACCAATATTACTGGTGCAGATTTAACCTATAATGTTGACGAAAATGCAGCAAGTACCGTTGTGAAAAAAATGTTAAGTGAAGTAAACGCTGATTTTGGAATTGAGCTCACAATTCATAAAGGCTTCTCACCAGGAAGTGGGTTAGGAAGCAGTGCTGCAAGTGCTGCGGGTGCTGCTTTTGGTGCAAATCAATTATTAGGAAATATTTTTCCTAAACTAGAACTCACAAAATTTGCAATGTTTGGGGAAAAAGTTGCTTGTGGAACCCCAATTGCAGATAATGTTGCTGCCGCTATATTCGGAGGTTTTGTTTTGGTAAGAAGTTATGATCCTTTAGAAATTATAAAATTACCGGTTCCAACTGCATTGAGAGTTGTTGCCATTCATCCACAAATAGCGATAAAAACAAAAGATGCTAGAGCAGTTTTGCCAGAGAAAATCTCATTAAAAGACGCAGTGACTCAATGGGCAAATGTTGGAGGTTTAATTAGCGGTTTATATACCGATAATTACAATTTAATAAGTAATTCATTAATAGACGTTGTTGCAGAACCTACTCGCAAAAAATTAATTCCATTTTTTGATGAAGTAAAAAGCAGTGCGATTGCGGCAGGAGCCTTAGGTGCGGGAATTAGTGGTTCTGGACCAACAATTTTTGCCCTATGTAAAGGCGATGAAGTTGCACAAAAGGTGTATAATAGCGTCCAAGAAAGTTATAAAAATACCGAAATTGATTTTGAAATGTTTATTTCAAAAGTAAATCAAGAAGGAATAAAAATAATAAATTAACCATCATTAAGAAGGAAGCGTAACTAGAGAAATCTCACTGAATAAAAAGATATTCGTTTCTATCGAAATTACTAACAAACAATAAATGAACTATTACAGTTTACATCATACATCACCAAAAACAAGTTTTAAAAACGCTGTTATTCAAGGGTTAGCAAAAGACAGAGGAATTTATTTCCCAGATAACATCACTAAACTGCCTGAAGACTTTATTAATAATATTTCTGATTTTACAAATCATGAAATTGCCTACGAAGTAATTAAACAGTTTGTCGGTGATGAGATTCCTACTAAAAAACTAAAAGAAATTGTTGCAAAAACGGTTTCATTTGATTTTCCTCTAGTTAAGGTCGATGACAACATAGCTTCTTTAGAATTGTTTCACGGACCAACAATGGCATTTAAAGATGTTGGGGCAAAATTTATGTCTCAATGTTTAGAGTACTTTAATAAAGACAATGACGATGAAGTTACAGTTCTGGTAGCTACTTCTGGAGACACAGGTGGTGCTGTTGCCAATGGTTTTTTAGGTGCAAAAGGTGTTAAAGTTGTTATTTTATACCCTTCAGGAAAAGTAAGTGATATCCAAGAAAAACAATTAACTACTTTAGGTCAAAATATTACAGCCTTAGAGGTAGATGGAGTTTTTGATGACTGTCAAGAAATGGTAAAAACTGCTTTTTTAGATCAAGAAATTAAAAAAGCACTAACCTCTGCAAATTCTATAAATGTTGCACGCTGGTTACCACAAATGTTTTACTTTTTCTTTGCCTATAAAGAATTACATAAAAAACATAAAGATCTCGTATTTTCAGTTCCTAGCGGAAATTTCGGAAATATTTGTGCAGGGGTTATGGCTCAAAAATTGGGCCTACCAATCAAACATTTTGTGGCCTCTACGAATGTAAATGATACAGTTCCTAATTATTTAAAAGAGGGTGTTTACAACCCTAAACCTTCAAAAGCAACAATTTCTAATGCTATGGATGTTGGAAACCCAAGTAACTTTATTAGGATACAAGAATTATTTAATAACGACATAGAAGCTCTTAAAAACACCTTTTCTTCATACAGTTTTAAGGATGATAAAACTAAAGCTATAATGAAAGAAATTTATACAAAATCTGGATATGTTGCAGAGCCCCATGGAGCAATTGGTTATTTAGGTTTAAAAAAACATGGATTAAAAGAAAACGAATTTGGTGTTTTTCTTGAAACTGCACATCCAGTGAAATTTTTAGATGTTGTTGAAGCAACACTGCCTGTTAAAGTTGAAATACCACAGCAAATTCAGAAAATAATCAATAAGAAAAAAGTTTCAATAAAAGCAGCTAGCTATCAAGACTTGAAAGATTTTTTAATGAAATAATCTAATCAAAAACTATTAGAAAAATAAGACCCTAATAAATTAAATTTATTAGGGTCTTTTTGTTGGCCTACAAGGACTCGAACCTTGAATGTCGGTACCAAAAACCGGTGTGTTACCAATTACACCATAGGCCAATGCTTTTCTGCGGGTGCAAATCTAATCTAATCTTTTAATTTTACAAACATTTTTTTATTATTTTTAAGTTTAACATATTTTTATGAGGTATTCTGTATTTAGAAAAGTTTGTAGAACCTACTTTTAAACATATTTATTAGTAAATTCGCCATAGATTATTTAGTAAATTATGACATCAGAAAAATTTAAAAAATGGAATATCATTTTAGGATGGGTTGCATTTGCCATTGCATTAATTACCTATACACTAACTATAGAGCCAACTGTTAGTGCTTGGGATTGTGGAGAATACATATCGACTTCTGTTAAATTAGAAGTTGGGCATCCTCCAGGAGCACCTCTTTTTCAAATGTTAGGAGCCTTTTTTGCTATGTTTACTTCTGAAGTTACTGAAATTGCAAAAATGGTCAACTTTATGTCTGCATTAGCAAGTGCTTTTACCATTCTATTTATGTTTTGGACAATTACCAATTTAGCAAAAAAATTGGCTTCAAAAACGGGTGAAATCTTAGACGGAAAATATATCGCTATTCTTGGCAGTAGTTTAGTTGGTTCTTTAACTTATACATTTTCTGATAGTTTTTGGTTTAGTGCTGTTGAGGGAGAAGTGTATGCAATGTCCTCATTTTTAATGGCTTTATTATTTTGGCTAGGCTTAAAGTGGGAAAGCGAATTGCATCACCCAAGGGGGAATAAATGGTTGATTTTAATAAGTTTTGTTGTCGGATTATCTTTTGGAGTTCATATACTTTCTCTCCTAGTAATTCCTGCCATTGTCATGTTATATTTCTTTAAAACCTTTAAAACTATTAACCTAAAAACAATGGCCATTGCTACTTTTGTTTCTGTATTCGTTTTGTTACTTGTATTTAAGTTTATATTTCCGTTCACTTTAAAATTCTTTAGCGCTTCAGAATTATTTTTCGTTAATTCGATTGGTTTGCCTTACAATTCAGGATCTATAATTGCTGCAATTATTTTAGTTGCATTGTTCTATTTTGGATTGAAATACACCAGAAAAACAGGAAAAGTAACTGCAAATACATTACTACTTTCTCTATTATTTATTATGGTAGGTTTTTCTTCTTGGATGATGTTGCCCATAAGAGCCAATGCAAATACAACTATTAACGAAAACAATCCATCAAGTGCTCGTGAATTACTAGCGTATTATGAACGAGAACAATATGGAGATGCAAACGTTTTTTACGATACATACTACTCAAATACGTATAGCAGAGAGCAAAACGCTACAAACCCTACAAAGGATGATAAACCTAAGTATGAAAAAAAAGATGGTAAGTATGTTATTGTAAATGTTTATAAAGATGTACTTCCTAATTGGTCTGATAAACACAAAGGTTTTATTCCAAGAATGGTAAACCCTGCTTCAGAAAAAATGTACAAAGCCATTGCTGGTATTCCTGAAAACAGCAAACGTAGGCCAACTTTTGCCGAGAACATTAAGTTTATGATGAGTTTTCAGTTTGGTTATATGTATGGCCGATATTTTATGTGGAACTTTGTTGGGCGTCAAAATGATATTCAAGGTAATTTAGATATTTTTAATGGTAATTGGTTAAGTGGAATTGACTTTATTGATGAAGTTAGATTAGGGTCTCAAGAGAAACTTCCTCCTCAAGTTTTAGAAAATAAAGGTCGAAATAAATATTATTTTTTACCACTGCTTCTAGGAATCATAGGTTTATTGTATCAAATAAAATGGGATAAAGAAAACTTTTTTGCTCTCTTTTTGTTTTTTGCTTTTACTGGTTTTGCGATCATTTTTTACACAAATCCAAAACCTTTTGAGCCAAGAGAACGCGATTATGCAATTGTAGGAAGTTTCTACATTTTTGCCATTTGGATTGGCTTTGGCGTGCTTGCTTTGTATGACTATTTGAAAAGTTTTGGTCCTCAAAAATTAATAGCTATTGCAGTAACATTTATTTCTTTTTTAGCAGTTCCATCATTAATGGCTTTTGAAAACTGGGATGATCACGATCGCTCAAATAGATACACAACTCATTTAAATGCTCAAGCATATTTAGAAAGTTGTGACCCAAATGCAATCTTGTTTACCATAGGCGATAATGATACGTTTCCTCTGTGGTATATGCAAGAAGTAGAAGGCATTAGAACAGATGTAAAATTGGTCAATACAAGTCTTTTTCAAACCGATTGGTATATAGATCAAATGAAACGCGCAACTTATAACGCACCTCCTATTCCATCGCAATTAACACATGATGAATATAAGTATGGAACATTAGATGTTGCTTATTATTTTCAAGAATTATTTCCGAATCTAAAAGATTCTGTTATCGATTTAAAGACCTATATGAAATGGGTTAGAAGTGATAGTAAGAAAACTTTTTATGATTTAGATGAAGATGGAAATCCTGAAAAAATGCTTCCAACTAATAAAATAAGAATTCCTGTTAACAAAGAAAATGTTTTAAAATACGGAATTGTAGCTCAAAAAGATGCAGATAAAATTGTCCCTTATATTGATATTACTGTGGACAGAGCTTTGGCTAAGAACACCCTTTTAATGCTAGATATTCTAAATAATTTTAATTGGGAACGTCCAATTTATTTTACTGGTGGTTCTAATACGGATAGTGAATATATTTGGTTAAAAGATTATTTACAACTCGATGGTGTTGCTTTTAAATTTGTACCAATAAAAACACCTACAAAAACATATAATCAAAAAGGAGAATTACAAAGAGAATTAAGCTTATTTGATATTGGCAGAATAGATGCCCAAAAAATGTACAAAAATGTACAAAAATGGAATTGGAGAAATATTAATGATGGTAAAATTTATTTAGACGAGCAAACTAAAAGAAATGCAATTTCTTTAAGAAATAGCTTAATGCGTTTATCTGCTGCTTTTGCAAAAGAAGGCGATACTTTAAATGCTTTAGAAGTATTAGATTTATCGATTGAGAAATTACCAATTAAAGATTTTGATCACTACAGCTTATCCATGGAATACCCAGAAATGTATTATAAACTGGGACAAAAAGAAAAAGCAAGAGCAACTGCAAAGACTTTAATCACCCTGTTTAAAGATAAATTAGTATGGTTTAGTACTTTTTCTGCAGAAGAATTTGACATGATTTTTGATGAGTTTGATATGACTTTTAGATATTTATATCGAGGAATCATAGATCAAGTTACTAAATATGACACGGATGAGGCTTTTACAACAGAGCTGCAAGAAGATTTTAACAAAACAATTAGTTTGTTTAGTCATATTATGCCAGAAGAAGAATAATTAAGAAAAAGTATAAAAAAGCCCAATTCAAAACATATTAATGTCTTTAGAATTGGGCTTTTTTTAATTTATATATTCTGAAACTAAATTTTAAACGTACTGTTGTACCAAACCAATTAAAGTATTAGCATCTTGAAAACCTGTTTGGCGCCATTTCATTTTTCCATTTTTATAAATCATAAAAGTAGGATTTCCTTTAACCCGCAGAGCATCTGCTAGTGTTTCATTTTCTTTAATATCAATTTTTATCACTTTTGCTCTATCTCCTAAAGCTGCAGCAACGTCCCTTAAGGTATCAATACTATTTTCAACCTCATCCCAATCTGCATAAAAATCAATTAAAACAGGTTTATCGACACTAATTAATTCTCCAAATTTTGTCATAACATAAAATTTTTAATGAAATTAAAATCACTAAACTATTCAATTTTAATCCACAAATATAATAAATCTTATTGAATAAGCTGATTATCAGGCTTTTTTCAGTTCTATGACTGTAATTTCTGGCCAAATACCAACCCTTCCAGGAAATGCATGGTATCCAAAACCTCTATTTACATTAATATATCTACCGAATTCCTGATACAATCCAGCCCATTGTTTGTAAACATATTTCGATGGGCTCCATTTAAACCAGCCAGGAATTTCAATACCCATTTGCAAACCATGCGTATGCCCACTTAGAGTTAATTGATAATTAAACTTGTCTTGTTTTACTTTGTATTCCCAATGACTGGGATCATGACTCATTAAAATCTTAAAATCTTCTTTTTTAATATTTGCTGACGCTCTCTCCAAATCTCCTGCTTGGTTAAATCCTTTCCCCCAATTTTCTACTCCCAAAAGCGCAATTTTTTGTCCGCCTTTTTCTAAATAACGATGCTCATCTAACAACAAATCAAAACCAATTTTTTTGTGTATGTTTTTTACCTCTTGAAAATTTTTAATTTTATCTGAAGGGGATCCCCAATCCATATAATCTCCATAATCATGATTTCCTAGGATAGAATATTTTCCCTCTTTCGCTTTTAGCTGAGAAAAAACATCTATCCAATCAGTCATTTCATCTGCTGTATTATTTACAATGTCTCCTGTAAATAACATTAAATCAGATTTTTGTTCGTTGATTAAATCAACACCATACTGTATTTTTTCTTTGTTGGTAAAACTACCTGAATGAATATCAGAAATTTGTGTAATTGTATAGCCATCGAAAGCCTCCGGTAAGTCATCAAAAGATAGCTGGTGTTTTATTACTTTATAATTATATTTTCCTTGAATGATACCATAAGCGAAAGCAGAAAACGGCAATGCAGCAAGCACTAAGGCTAATTGCGAAATAAATTTTCTTCTTCCTTCTAAGGATTTAGTTTCTCCATTTGAAATTGCAGAAATTAGCTTTAAAATCCATCGATAAATGTCTTCTCCAAAAAGAAGTATGATAATCACTAATTTAGGAATAGAAGCGGTTAACAACAAGCCCATGGCCATTTGAAATTGAGGTGTTTGTCCATCGCTTCTTGAATAGGTTAATACTAAACTAAAAAAATTGATATATACCGCAACACTAGCTAATAAAAAGGAATAACGTACAATTTTACTTTTTAAAACTATTTTAAATGCTTGAAATGTATAAATTTCAACTACAATAATTAATATCGTTATAATAATTAATGGGAAAATCCAACGTGACATAAAAAAAGTTTTTACAAATTTAATTCTTTAATGGTTTACTAATTTAGTTTTTAGAAGAGTTTAACAATAAATGCCGAAAATTTATGAGTTTAAGTTTATAATTAAATTGAGCTTCCCTTATGATTTATTCTCAGAGCTTTAGTTTTTTTTTAATTTCTTTGGTCTTTTATATATATATATATTCATCTTTTATCAAATCATCCAAGCATATATATCATACTTTTTCTTTGCTTAAATTATTTATTTTTTTTGATTCATAAAATCACGAATACTATTTTATCAGCCAAATTAAGTTTCGTAGTTTTATATTCCACAATTTAACATACAATGTCAGATCAAAAAAGAGTTTTTTTAGTAGATGCTTTTGCATTAATTTTTAGAGGATATTACGCATTTATAAAAAATCCGAGAATTAATTCCAAAGGATTAGATACTTCTGCCATTATGGGTTTTATGAACTCTCTATTAGATGTAATAAAACGAGAAAGACCTGATCATTTAGCAGTTTGTTTTGACAAAGGCGGAAGTGTAGATAGGGTAGAAATGTTTGAAGCCTACAAAGCCAACAGAGACGAAACTCCAGAAGCAATTAAAATTGCAGTGCCATACATTCAAGAGATTCTAAAAGCCATGCACATACCTATTATGGTAAAAGAAGGTTTTGAGGCTGATGATGTTATTGGAACCCTTTCTAAGCAAGCCGAAAAAGAAGGGTACAAAACCTTTATGGTTACTCCAGATAAAGATTTTGCACAGCTAGTTTCAAAAAATATTTTTATGTATAAGCCTCGTTTTGGAGGTGGTTACGATATTTGGGGAGTACCAGAAATACAAGAAAAATTTGGAGTAGAAAGACCAGAACAAGTTATTGATTTTTTAGGAATGATGGGCGATTCTGCAGATAATATCCCAGGTTTACCTGGCGTTGGAGAAAAAACTGCAAAGAAATTTTTAGCCACTTATGGTTCTATGGAGAACTTGTTCGCGAACACGCATGAGCTAAAAGGAAAAATGAAAGAAAAAGTAGAAGGCGCTAAAGAATTGGGCTTACTTTCGAAACAACTAGCAACCATTATGTTAGATGTTCCTGTATCTTTTCATGCCAAAGATTTTGAATTAGATCAGCCAAATATTGAGAAAGTTACTGAGCTTTTTAACGAATTAGAGTTTCGAAATTTATTAACGAACTTCACCAGAACTTTTGCTATTGAAAATGCAGTAAAAACAAATTCAGTAGAAAGTTCTACAAAAGAAAAAACAAACGTTTCCCCTAAAAAAGCAGTTTCAAGTCCGGAAGGACAATTTGATTTATTTGCAGCTCCCGGAACCGGAAGTATTTCTGAAGCCGAAGTTGCATCCGGATTTAAAACCATAAAAAATACGAGTCATTTTTATCAACATATAGACTCTCCATTCTCTAGAAAATTATTAATTAGCAAATTAATGCAACAAAATTCAGTTTGTTTTGATACAGAAACGACTGGTTTAAAAGCCTTAGAAGTTGAATTAATTGGAATCGCTTTTTCTTTTGAAATTGGGAAAGGGTATTATGTTGCATTCCCAGAAAATCAGGAAGAAACGAAAACGATTCTAGAAGAATTTAGACCGTTTTTTGAATCAGAAATTGAAAAAATTGGTCATAATTTAAAATATGACATCAAAGTTTTATCAAACTATAATATGCCAGTAAAAGGGAAATTGTTTGATACCATGATTGCCCATTATCTGATAAATCCAGATATGCGCCATACTATGGATATGCTGGCAGAAACCTATTTAAATTATCAACCAGTATCAATTACAGAATTGATTGGTAAAAAAGGGAAAAACCAACTTTCTATGAGAGTAGTCTCTATTAAAGAGCAAACAGAATATGCTGTTGAAGATGCAGATATTACGCTTCAATTAAAAGAACATTTTACCAAAGAATTAGAAAGCGGAAATGTGACCAAGCTATTTAATCAAATTGAATTGCCGCTAGTTTCTGTTCTAACAGCAATGGAAATTGAAGGCATAAATCTGAATTCTGATTTCTTAAAAGAATTATCCGTTGCATTGACTGATGATATAAACCGATTAGAAAAGAGTATTTACGAGCAAGCAGGAGAAGAATTTAATATTGCTTCGCCTAAACAATTAGGAATTGTTTTGTTTGAGAATATGCAATTGGTGGCCAAACCAAAAAAGACAAAAACTGGGCAATACAAAACCGGTGAAGACATCTTATCCTTCTTGGCAAAAGACCATCAAATTATAAGAGATATTCAAGAATACCGTCAATATAAAAAATTACAAAGTACCTATGTAGATGCATTGCCAAATGAAGTAAACCCAAAAACTGGAAGGATTCATACGCAATATATGCAAGCTGTTGCTGCAACTGGGCGCTTAAGTTCTAACAACCCTAATTTGCAGAATATACCTATTAGAACAGAACGCGGACGTGAAGTGCGTAAAGCTTTTATCCCAAGAGATGAAAATTATGTTTTATTAGCGGCAGACTATTCTCAAATTGAATTGCGAATTATCGCTTCTTTAAGTGAAGAAGAAAATATGATCAATGCTTTTAAGAATGGAGAGGATATTCATGCTTCCACCGCTGCTAAAGTATTTAATGTTCCTTTAAATGAAGTAACTCGTGAACAAAGAAGTAATGCAAAAACTGTTAATTTCGGAATTGTTTATGGCGTTTCAGCATTCGGATTGAGCAACCAAACCGATTTGTCTAGAAGTGAGGCTAAAGAGCTAATTGAAACCTATTATGAAACCTATCCAAAATTAAAAGCATACATGTCTGCACAAGTAGATTTTGCCAGAGAGCACGGATATGTAGAAACGGTTTTAAACAGGCGCAGGTATTTAAAAGACATCAATTCTAGAAATGCTATGGTTAGAAGTGGTGCGGAAAGAAATGCTGTAAATGCACCTATCCAAGGTTCTGCTGCAGATATTATAAAGCTAGCAATGATTAATATTCATAATCGTTTTAAGAAAGAAAACTTTAAATCAAAAATGTTATTGCAAGTGCATGATGAATTGGTTTTTGATGCACATAAAGACGAGTTAGAAATGATACAGCCAATTATAAAATACGAAATGGAAAATGCTTTTAAAATGAGTGTTCCATTAGATGTTGAAATGGGAATAGGAGAAAATTGGTTGGAGGCTCATTAAAAAATAAAAATGGAATTAGATTATATTGAAAATGTAAATGGTCTAGGCGAAAACATTGTTCGTCTCTTCGACTTTAACAAGGCTGAAGCAATTCTATTTAGAGATCTTTTAAAAGAAATAATAATTGAAAAAAAACAAAAACTAGATTTATCGCAAATAGATTTTATAAACACCACTAACTACAATCTAATTTTTGGATTATTCAAATCTGACGAAGGCATATTAACAAAAGATAAAGAAACGTTTTTCTGCATTTTAACTATTGAAGGCTTTATAAAAATGATAAATTTTTTAGAACCTTTTTGTAAGAAGGAATCAAAAGGATATACATATTTATACGATATTGATAACCCTACAGATTTACTATTTTCTCCATGTGCTAGTTGATAAAAGAGTCTGAAAAATTATTGTACTTAAAGTTTAGAGTAGCAGTCAAAGATTAAACAGAATGAGGATTTCTTTCTAACAATTCATGTTTTGAAAACACTATAAATTTATCGATTTTTAATTCCGCCTTTTACTTTACCTTTGACTTATAAAAAAATCATTGTTTTTTGGATTCGACATATTTTCAAAATTTCACCACTTCTATAGCAGGAATAAAAACTCCAAAAAAGTTTACCTTTCCGTTTTATTATGAACCACATTTGCTTGCAAAAATTGCAGTAAAAGAATTACAAGATTATTTAGAATCTCAAACTGATTTTACCCATAACTTTGGATTAGATGCATCTCAAACTGATTTACCAATTGGAAAAATGTTTGGAGTATTAGTTGTTCAAAACCAACAAAATGAAATTGGGTATCTCGCAGCTTTTTCTGGAAAATTAGCAGATAAAAGTTTGCCGAAAAAATTTGTTCCTCCTGTTTTTAACATGAGAACAAAAGGTAGTTTTTATATAAAAGGGGAAATAGAAATTGATGAAATTAATAATCAATTAACTATTCTGGAAAGTAATAAAGCTTATTTAGCTTTAAAAAAAACGCAAACAAAACTTAAGAAAACGATTGCTGAAAGTTTAGAAAATCAGAGAAAGAAAATGAAGCTTTCTAAATCTAGCAGAAAACTTCATAAGAAAAATGCAATTTTAATTTTAGATGATTTAGAGTTTAAAGCTCTGACAAAAAAATTAATGCAAGAAAGTTATAATGATCAATTTTTATATAAAGAACTGCAAGAATATTATGATCTTAAACTTGAAAAAAACAGCAAAAAACTAATCATTTTTGAAGATAAAATTACTGCTCTTAGAAAAGAACGAAAAGAAAAATCTAACTATTTACAACAAACATTATTTAGTAAATACTCGTTTTTAAATCAACAAAAAGAGCATAAAAATTTGTTAGATATTTTTGCTAATCCAGCAATAAAACCTCCCGCAGGGTCAGGAGAGTGTTCCGCCCCAAAATTATTAAATTATGCTTTTGCTAGCGATTTAAAGCCGATTGTAATGGCAGAATTTTGGTGGGGTATTTCACCAAATTTAGCCATAAGAAAACATAAAAACTATTATCCTGCTTGTCAGGGTCGATGTAAACCTATTTTATCGCACATGCTCAATGGGGTAGTCATGGATGATAATTTATTATTAGAAAACCTAGCCGATAAACAAGAACTAAAAATTATTTATGAAGATGATGTTTTAATTGTTGTTCATAAACCTACAGAATTATTGTCTGTCCCTGGTAAAGAAATAAATGACTCTGTTTATAGCAGAATTAAAGAAAAATACCCTGCTGCAAAAGGTCCTTTAATTGTGCATCGTTTAGACATGTCTACCTCTGGAATTTTATTATTGACCAAAACAAAAGAAGCTAATAAAATTTTACAAGGTCAGTTTATAAATAGAACCATTAAAAAACGTTATGTGGCTTTATTAGATGGAAATTTATCGGAAAATAAAGGAACAATAAAATTGCCTTTACGTGTTGATTTAGAAGATAGACCTAAACAGCTAGTAGATTTCGAATATGGAAAAAATGCGAAAACAAATTGGGAAGTCATCCAAAGAGAAAATGGAAAAACGCGTGTTTATTTTTACCCTATAACAGGTAGAACGCATCAATTAAGAGTACATGCCGCACATAAAGACGGCTTAAATACTCCAATTATTGGTGATGATTTGTATGGAAAAAAGACAAATAGATTACACCTTCATGCTGAATTTATTGAATTTATGCATCCATTCACAAATAAAAAAATGAGTTTTACTGTTGCTGCTGATTTTTAAAAAATAAATCAATTTAATCCGTAATTTTGCAAATGAATTATGAGCATTATTTCTAAAGACATACAAAAAGCAATCACACTGTTAACCAACGAAGAACTGGTTGCCATACCTACTGAAACCGTTTACGGTTTAGCAGGAAATATCTTTAGTGAGAAAGCGATTAAATGTATTTTTAAAACTAAAAAGCGCCCTTTTTTTAATCCTTTAATTGTACATATTTCCTCTGTTGATGTTTTAGAAACGATTGTTTCTGAAGTTCCTAAGAAAGCAAAAATCTTAGCAAAACATTTTTGGCCAGGCGCTATGACCTTGGTCTTAAAAAAGCACAAAGATATTCCTGATATTATTACTGCGGGCAAAGATACGGTTGCCGTGCGTGTACCAAATCATCCTGTAACGATAACCCTTTTAAACCAATTGCCATTTCCTTTAGCGGCTCCAAGTGCAAATCCTTTTAACAACATTAGCCCAACAAAACCAGCTCATGTAGAACGTTATTTTAAAAATGATATAAAAATGGTTTTAGATGGCGGTTCTTGTAAAAATGGAATTGAATCTACCATTATAGGTTTTGAGGATGATGAACCAATTATTTACAGATTAGGAGCTTTAGCTTTGGAGGATATTGAAGCTGTAATTGGTGCTGTTCGAATAAAAAATAAAAAGAAAGAAAATCCTGATGCTCCAGGAATGTTAGACAAACATTATTCTCCACTAACACGAACAATCTTAACTTCTTCAATTACTAAGGAAATTAAAAAATATCCAAATAAAAAAATCGGAATTTTAACTTTTAATACTTCTTATAAAAGTGATGCTATTTCTTATGAAATTATCTTATCTAAAAATAAAGATTTACATGAAGCTGGAGCAAAATTATATGATGCTTTGCATGAATTAGATCATTTGAATTTAGATGTTATTATTGCAGAAAGATTACCAGATACTGGTTTAGGGAAATCTGTTAATGATCGTTTACAAAGAGCGGCATTTCATTAATAATTAGGCTTATCTTCTTTTAAAAGTGAGAACAAAACTGACCTAAAAATTGACAGTAAAATACTAAAAAAGAAGGCTGTAAAAAATCCTGAAACAGCAAAACCATCTATTAACTTATCTGCTAATAAAATAATAATTGCGTTTATTACAAATAAAAATAAGCCTAAAGTT
This sequence comes from Polaribacter sp. Hel1_33_78, assembly GCF_900106075.1. NCBI lineage: Bacteria > Pseudomonadati > Bacteroidota > Flavobacteriia > Flavobacteriales > Flavobacteriaceae > Polaribacter > Polaribacter sp. Hel1_33_78. The sequence goes on along the minus strand of NZ_LT629794.1, from coordinate 319,802 downwards.
ACAATGGTCGCTGGTAATGTAAAAAACACCAAAAGCGGTCTTACAAACATATTTAATAACGAAATTACAACTGCAACAATAATTGCAGTTACATAACTAGTTACTGTTACTCCTGGTAAAATATTAGCTAAAACAATCACTGCTAAAGCCGTTAATAAAATTTTTAAAAAGGTTTTCATAATATTTAAGTTAAATTCCTACCTGCATAGAAATAATAATATAGAATCTGTAAAGCTAAAATTATACCAAATATAAAAGCTGCTTTTTTGGCAGACTTACTAAAAACAAGCCATTTTACCTCTAAACTAAAATAAATACAACTATGCCTTTTGGAGGTCAGCAGCTTTCCGTTCTAGTTCTGCCTGAAACTCTTCCATTACTGGTTTTACGGTACTTTCGGGTATATCTGCAACTTTAATATACATTAACCCATCAACTGCATTATTGAATTTTGGATCTACATTAAAAGCAACTAAACGTGCATTTTGCTTCACATATTTTTTAATTAAAACGGGAATCCTTAGTGCTCCGGGTTCAATCTCATCAATAATTTTATCAAACTTTTGCATATCTGCTTTGGTCGCGTCAAACACAAAATCTTTGTCATCATCCTTTAATTTTACTTTAAATTCTTTCTTTGGGTAAATATATTGAGCTATATATGGATCGTAATAATGAGATTTCATAAACTCAATCATCAACGATTTTGAAAAGTCTGAAAACTGATTGCTTATAGAAACACCGCCCATGAGATACTTATGTTCTGGATAACGCAGAGTTACATGCACAATCCCTTTCCAAAGCAAAAATAAAGGCATTGGCTTTTGTTGATATTCTTTTATGATAAAAGCGCGTCCCATTTCTATGGTGTTTTCCATCATTTGATGCAATTCTGGCTCAATTCTAAATAAAGTTTGCACATAAAAACCGTTAATGCCATACTTTTTGTAAATCTCTTTTCCTAGACCCATTCTATAAGATCCAGCCAAACAATTAGCTTTTCTATCCCATAAAAACATATGATAATAATACCGATCATACTTATCTAAATCAATAGATTTTTTTGTTCCTTCACCAACATCTCTAAAAGTAATTTCACGCAGCCGTCCTATCTCATGAAGTAAATTGGGTATCTGTTTTGCCTTGGCAAAAAAAACTTCATAATTTTTACTTTCTAATAATCTTCCATTATTTTCTCTTAAAACATCTACTTCTTTAGCAAAGGAATCGATACTTTTTTGAGGCGTAATTTCTTTCGAAGATTTTTTTATTTTTATTTTTTCTGTAGATAAAATCTTATTCTTTTTTTCAAACGGATTGGCCAACATATATGTCTTCCTCCTTATAAAATCAGAAAAAGCGTTAATGTTTTCAAATTCTTTCTGATCCTTTACAGAAATTGGTTTACCAATTCTTATTTTTATAATCTTATTTTTTTGATTAAGCAATTCGGATGGTAATTTTGCCGTTCTTAAAGTTCCACTAATTTTATTTAACATGTAGAAAAACTTACTGTTTTTGGCGTGAAAATAAATTGGAATAATAGGTACTTCAGCTTTTTTTATTAATCTTACAGCACCTTCTTCCCAGGGCTTATCGACCATTAACTTACCTTCTTTAAAAGTGGAAACTTCTCCAGCGGGAAAAACACCTAACGAATTCCCTGCTTTTATATGACCTAAAGCTTGTTTAATTCCTCCAATACTAGATTTAGCATCTTTATGATCCTCAAAGGGGTTTACAGCAATTGTATGAGGCTTTAATGGTTCAATTCTGTGAATCAAAAAATTAGAAAGAGTTTTATAATCAGAACGATGTTCTAATAACAATTTCAAGATTAAAATTCCATCTACTCCACCCAGTGGATGATTCGAAACCGAAATAAAAGGACCGTCTTTTGGTATTCTCTTAAGATCTTCTTCAGGTACTTCAAATTCAATTTGTAACTCGTCAATAACACCCTCTAAAAAATCTAAAACAGGTTTATCTTTATTCTTATTATAAATGCTGTTTATTACAGAAATCCTCAAAATTTTTATAAGTAACCAACCTGTAAATGTACCGAGAAAACCAAGCTTCTCGAAACCAATAACTTGTGCAATTTCTTTAGATGTTACTAATGCCATGTGTGAAAATTAGACCTGTCAGCAAAAATAGTGAAAAAAATAAAGCAATCTTTTTTAATTCGGTTCTAAAACTATTTGAAAAGTTTCTTTGTTTATTTGCGTAAGTAATGACTTCCCTTTTGCTTCTATAACTGCTATAGCCTTGTCATCAAAATGGCGAACGGTATACAAATCAACTTCCTTTTGAACATCCATTTTAAACTGTTTTTTTAACTCGTTATAAAAGACATCAAATTTGTTAAATTTATTATCTATACAAACAGAAAAACTAATTGCTGAATTTTGAATTAAATTTACTTTTAATTGATAATCATGTAATTTTTGAAAAATATAACTGATATTATTTTCTACCATAAAAGAAAAGTCTAATGCCGAAATTGATAGTAAAATCTGATCTTTCTTAACAATGAAACAAGGAATGTAAGGCCTTAAACTGCTTCCTTTAGAAACTTTAGTACCAGTTTGTTTTGGATTTAAAAAAGAGCGAACCAATAAAGGAATTTCTTTCCTCTCCAAAGGTTGCAATGTTTTAGGGTGAATTACAGAAGCCCCATAAAAAGCCATTTCAATAGCTTCTTCATAAGAAATTTGTTTTAACAAAGTAGTCTCTGCAAAAACTCTTGGGTCTGCATTTAAAACACCATCAACATCTTTCCAAATGGTAACACTTTCTGCATGCAAACAATAGGCAAAAATAGCTGCTGTATAATCCGAACCCTCTCTACCTAAAGTAGTCGAATTTTCAGTATCATTCGCCGCAATAAAACCTTGGGTAATATTTAGTTTAGAAGTATCAACTTTTTTAGAAATAATCTCCTCTGTAAGTTGCCAATCTACTTTAGCATCGCGATAATTACTGTCTGTTTTTATATAATTCCGCACATCAAACCAACAATTATCTATTCCTATTTTAGATAAATATGCACTTACAATTCTAGTAGATAACAACTCACCAAAACAAATAATTTGATCATACACATAATTAGATCTTTGTGAAGTGTTTCTTGCTAAAAACCAGCCAAGTTCGCCAAAAAGAATAGCTATATCTTTATAAACTGTATCCTCTTTATCAAAAAGAGAATTCATAATATTTTTATGAAAATCCTCTATAAAATTAAGCTTCTTGGGTAAATTTTCTGTTTTATTATAATAAGCTTCTACAACATCTTCAAACGCATTTGTCATTTTTCCCATGGCAGAAATAACAACTAAAGTATCTTTAGCTACTTCGGTTCTAATAATGTTGGCAACATTTTTTACACTTTCTGCATCTTTTATCGAAGCACCTCCAAACTTAAAAATCTTCATTTTAATTGTTTTGAATAAATTTCTCTAAACCCTCTTTGTTCATTTGTACCACAGACCAATCCTTTAAATAGACAGCCCCTGTACTTTTGTAAAAATTAATTGCATTTACATTCCAATCAATTACTTCCCATGCAACTCTATTAAAATGATGTTGATGAGCATATTTTAAAACTGCTGTATATAAGGCTTTCCCAGCACCTATCTTTCGTTTGCTTTTAGTAACCATTAAATCTTCTAAATGAATTGTTTTTCCTTTCCAAGTTGAATACCGTTCATAAAATAAGGCAATACCGATAACTAAACCACTTTCTATAGCAACAAAAAGTTTAAACTTTGGTTCTTTAGAAAAACCGTCTCTTAGTAAATCATCAACAGTAATTTCTACAGCATCTGGCTCTTTTTCAAAAACTGCTAGCTCAATAATTAAATCTAAAACAGCTTGTACATCTTTTTCTTGCCCTTCTCTTATAATAAAACTCATCTTATAAAAATTTTGTCAAAGATAGTCGTTTTGAAATCACGGTAAAATATCTCATGTTTTTGAACATTTATTTTTGATTTGTTAAAAATTAACTTTTTTTTAAAAAAGAAAACCCATTTTTACGAAATCGATTTAGTAAAAAATCAGCATCTTTGTAAAATCAATTTATCTCAAAAAAAAATGACTAGACAAAAAGAAACTTTAGGAGAGTTTATTATTAAAAATCAATCTTCTTTTCAATTTAGTTCGGGAGAACTTTCTAGACTTATCAATTCTATAAGATTAGCTGCAAAAGTAGTAAATCACGAAGTTAATAAAGCTGGTTTAGTAGATATTCTTGGTACTGCTGGCGATACAAATATTCAAGGTGAAGACCAACAAAAGTTGGATGTATACGCCAATGAAAAATTCATTCAAACTCTAACAAAAAGAAATATTGTTTGTGGAATTGCAAGTGAAGAAGAAGACAGTTTTATAAGCATAAACAGTCAAGATGAAAAACATCAAAATAAATATGTTGTTTTAATTGATCCTTTAGATGGATCTTCAAATATTGATGTAAACGTTTCTGTAGGAACTATTTTTTCTATATACAGAAGAGTAACTCCTGTAGGAACACCGGTACAGCTAAAAGATTTTTTACAGAAAGGAAGTGAGCAAGTTGCTGCTGGGTATGTAGTTTATGGCACCTCTACTATGTTAGTTTACACCACTGGTCATGGAGTCAATGGTTTTACATTAAATCCAGCCATTGGTTCTTTTTATTTATCCCACCCAAACATGCAGTTTCCAGAAGATGGTAATATTTATTCTGTAAATGAAGGGAATTATTTAGACTTTCCATTAGGGATAAAAAAATATATTAAATACTGTCAGGAGGAAGAAGGAGAAAGACCTTACACAAGTAGGTATATTGGTTCTTTGGTTTCTGATTTTCATAGAAATATGATTAAAGGTGGAATTTATATGTATCCGAAAGGATCTAGAAACCCTAATGGGAAACTCCGTTTATTATACGAATGCAATCCCATGGCTTTTATTGCAGAACAAGCCAATGGAAAATCTTCTGATGGCTATATAAGAACTATGGATGTTATCCCAACAGAATTACATCAAAGAGTTCCTTTTGTTTGTGGAAGCAAGAACATGGTTGAAAAAGTAGAAGAGTTCATGCGCGCCCATGGAGAATAAATAGTTGTGAAATAAAACAAATCAACAATTAAATACAAAAAAAATATTGGAACCTTTCTATAATAATCAACTTTAAAAGGCTGATTTAGATTGGTTTTTTAACGCCTTTGTTTACTCTTTTTATATATCAAAATAAGCCATCTTTATATCACTATCAATTATCAAAACTAGATCTTCTTGTAAAACTATTTTTTAATGTTTAAATTTGTCAATAAAAATTAATTTAATCAATTTTAAATATAAAAAAATTATGGCTTTTCAATTACCAGATTTAGGGTATGCTTATGATGCATTAGAACCACATATTGATGCTAGAACTATGGAAATACACCATACAAAACATCATAATGGATATACAACAAAATTAAATGGAGCAGTTGCAGGAACTGATTTAGAAGGAAAATCTATTGAAGATATTCTTGCGAATTTAGACATGAGCAATGGTGCTGTTAGAAATAATGGAGGTGGATTTTACAATCACTCTTTATTCTGGTCAGTTATGAATCCTGAAGGGAAAGGATACTTATCAGGAGAATTAAAAGGGGCTATTGAGGATGCATTTGGCACTAAAGATGCTTTTATGGAAGCTTTCTCTAAAGCCGCAGCAACACAATTTGGTTCAGGTTGGGCTTGGTTATGTGTACTTCCAGGAGGAAAAGTAGAAGTTTGTTCTACACCAAATCAAGACAACCCATTAATGCCAGGTGTAACTTGTGGCGGAACCCCTATTTTAGGATTAGATGTTTGGGAGCACGCTTACTATTTAAACTATCAAAATAGAAGACCAGATTATATTGATGCTTTCTTTAAAGTAATTAACTGGAATGAAGTTGAAAAACGTTACGCGGAAGCAAAATAAGTGGCATAATTAGTTTTAATATCTCACTCGAATGTAAAACAGTGATTCTATTAAAATTCTAATATAAATAAAAAAGCATCCAATATATTGGATGCTTTTTTATTAACTATTTAAAAGCTAGTAAGATCTTTTATCACTGCCTTCGTAAAAGTTTATGAACGCCTGGTTTACAACTCTATTACCTCCAGGTGTTGGATAATCTCCCGTAAAATACCAGTCTCCTAAATTATCAGGACATGCTTTATGCAAACCTTCAATAGATTGATAAATAACCTCAACATCTGCTTTAATATCTTCGGTTTTTAACATTTCGGCAATTTTGGCTGATATTTCTTCAGGGGTAAATGGGCTATATATGTCCTTTACATGATTTACAATTTCTTCATCACTTTTAGACAGTTGTGCTTTACATTTTTCATAAACAGCGTCTACAATATCATATTTATTATGATCTTTCAATAACTCCAGAGCAGCTTTAAAAGCAATAAAGGCCTCAATTCTTGCCATATCAATTCCATAACAATCTGGATAGCGAATTTGTGGCGCAGAAGAAACAACCACTATTTTTTTAGGACTTAATCTGTCTAAAATTTTAATAATACTTTTCTTCAAAGTTGTTCCACGAACAATACTATCGTCAATAATAACAAGATTATCAGTAGGTTTTACAACACCATAAGTAATATCATAAACGTGTTCTACCAAATCATCTCTAGAATTATCATCAGCAATAAAAGTTCTTAATTTTGCGTCTTTAATCGCAATTTTTTCAAAACGTGCTCTTTCAGATAAAATTTCAGTTACTTTATCTGCAGATAAATTTTTTCCCCCTGCTAATATTTTTGCAGTTTTTTGTTGATTCAATAAATCTTCAGCAGCTTCGGTCATTCCGTAAAAAGAAGTTTCTGCTGTATTCGGTATATAAGAAAAAACCGTATTTGAAATATCAGAATTTATTGATTTTAAAATCTTTGGGAACACATATTTTCCTAAATTTTTGCGTTCTTCATAAATTCCTGCATCACTTCCTCGTGAAAAATAAATACGCTCAAAAGAACAAGCTTTATTTTCTCTGGGCTCTAAGACTTTTTTGACAGAAACTTTACCACTTCTTTTTATAATTAATGCATGACCTCTTTCCAATTCTTGGACCTCTTCAATCTTAACATTAAACACCGTTTGTATAACTGGTCTTTCTGAAGCAACCACTACAACCTCTTCATCTTCATAAAAAAAAGTAGGCCTAATTCCATTAGGATCTCTTAATACAAAAGCATCTCCATGACCAACTAAACCAGCCATCGCATAACCACCATCCCAATTTTTAGAAGATCTTTTTAGTACTTTTTTTAGACTTAAATTCTCTTCTATATAAGGTGATGCGTTTCTCTTATTAAATCCTTTTTTCTTTGCTTGCTGATATAATTTAGACACTTCATCTTCTAAAAAATGTCCAATTTTTTCCATCACTGTAACGGTGTCAGTAAACTCTTTTGGGTGCTGACCTAAAGATACTAACTCTTCTAACATTTGTTTAGAATTCGTCATATTAAAGTTTCCAGCAACAATTAAATTTTGATGTTTCCAATTACTTTGACGTAAAAAAGGATGCACACTTTCTATCGAATTTTTACCAAAAGTACCATAACGTACATGTCCTAAAAATAAGTTTCCAACATATGGCATATTCTCTTCTTGCCATCTTACATCATCCTTTTTGTCAGGATTTTCCTCTAAAACACCGTTTAAACGACCGTTAATTTGAGCAAAAATATCTTGTATTGGTGTTGGCTTGTTTGAACGAACTCTACTAATGTATCTTGTACCTGGTTCCACATTAAATTTTACACTTGCAAAACCAGCTCCATCTTGTCCACGATTGTGCTGTTTCTCCATCAATAAATACATTTTATTAATTCCGTAAAAAGCGGAACCGTATTTATCTTTATAGAATTGTAATGGTTTTTTTAATCTAACCAGCGCAATTCCACATTCATGTTTAATAGCATCACTCATTTATTCGGTTATTTAGTTGTATTTTATGTATAAAAAAATCCGCGTTTTTAAACGCGGATTCTTATTTATGATAATTCTATATCAAATTGTGTTAACTCTTTAAAGGCTTGCAAGCGCTCTTTTACTTCATCACTTGTCAACTCTTGCATACGTTCTGTACCAAATTTCTCAACACAGAATGAGGCTAAATTAGAACCGTAAACAATAGCGTTCTTCATATTCTCAAAAGAAATATCTTCTGTTTTTGCTAAATATCCACAAAAGCCACCTGCAAAGGTATCTCCTGCCCCTGTAGGGTCAAAAACCTCTGCTAAAGGCAATGCTGGCGCATAAAACATACTGCCTTCATTAAATAACAAAGCACCGTGTTCTCCTTTTTTAATAACCACATATTTTGGGCCCATTTCATGAATTTTCTTCGCAGCATTTACCAGAGAATATTCTCCAGAGAGCTGACGAGCTTCTTCATCATTAATGGTAATTACATCTACTCTTTTTAAAACAGTATGCAAATCCGCGAGGGCAATATCCATCCAAAAATTCATTGTATCTAAAACAATCAATTTTGGTTGCTCGGTCATTTGATCTAAAACTCCTGCTTGCACTAGGGGGTGTAAATTACCCAACATTAAAATACCTGCATCTTTAAAATTCTCTGGCACAACAGGCTCAAAATTTTCTAAAACATTTAATTCCGTAATTAATGTATCTCTAGAGTTCATATCGTTATGATATTTACCACTCCAAAAAAATGTTTTACCTTCTTTGATGATTTCAATACCGTCTGTATTGATTCGTTTGTTATTCATCATATTTAAATATGATGCTGGAAAATCTCCACCAACAACGGAAACAACTCCTGTTTCTACACCAAATTGACTTGCTGCTAAACCCACAAAAGTTCCAGAACCTCCAAGAATTTTATCGGTTTTACCAAAAGGAGTTTCAATTGCATCAAATGCTACAGTACCTACTGCTAATAATTTACTCATGTGCTTATCTCAACTTCCCAAAGGGAAGGAATTTAATACGTTAATTAATATGTATTAATACTAACTAACAAAATTAATAATCTATTTACTTTCTATGTATCAAGCATTTTTAATGCTTTTTTATCGTATTTTTGCCTTTGACAAAAGGTATCTTCGATTCCACAAAAATAAGTTTAAAAAATGACTATCAAAGAAATACAAGAAGAAATTATTGATGAGTTTTCTATGTTTGATGATTGGATGGAACGCTATGAATATATTATAGATCTTGGTAAATCTTTACCTATAATCGAGGCTCAATATAAATTAGATGAAAATTTAATTAATGGCTGTCAATCTAAAGTGTGGTTGTATTCTGAGCTAGAAAATGATACTATAAAGTACACCGCTGATAGTGATGCAATACTCACAAAAGGAATTGTAGCCTTGTTATTACGTGTTTACTCAGGCCAAAAACCTGCAGATATTCTAACTGCTGAAACTAATTTTATTGATCAAATTGGATTGAAAGAACACCTTTCTCCGACAAGAGCAAATGGCTTAGTTTCTATGGTAAAACAAATAAAAATGTATGCAATTGCGCAACAAACAAAATTGCATAATTAAGATTTAAATAAAATGACAGATAAAGAATTAGAGGAAGTTGGTGATAAAATAATAAAAGTTGTAAAAACTATTTATGACCCCGAGATTCCGGTAGATATTTACGAACTGGGGTTAATTTATGATGTTTTTGTCTCAGAAGAAAACAATGCAAAGATATTAATGACGTTAACATCACCGAATTGTCCTGTTGCAGAATCATTGCCTCGAGAGGTTGAAGATAAAGTGAAAACTTTAAAAGAGATTAACAACTGTGAAGTTGAAATTACATTTGACCCTACGTGGACACAAGAAATGATGAGTGAAGAAGCTAAGCTAGAGTTAGGAATGCTTTAAAAGATTTGGATAAAAAAACGTTGAAACGACTATAAAAAATGCCAGAAGAAATCTTAAATAGAGTTGCGAATAGTAAACTCAAAACATTTGATCTTGAAGAAATTTATCCAGAAGGAAAAAGAACTCTTTTTGATATTAAAGATTGGTTGTTTCAAGAAATCATTTTAAAAGAAAAAGATTTTAGAGAAGCAATTAGTAATCATGATTGGTCTCAGTATAAAAATTCTTTTGTAGCTGTTACTTGCTCTGTAGATGCGATTATTCCCTCTTGGGCTTTTATGTTGGTCTCATCAGAATTAACGCCTTTTGCAAACAAAGTTGTAATCGGTAATTTAGAATTGTTAGAAACTGTAATTTATCAAGAGTTAATAAGCTTTTTAGATTTTAAAGATTTCGCAGACAAACCCGTTATTATAAAAGGTTGTGCAGATAAACCAATACCAAATTCTGCTTTTGCTTTTTTAATAGCAAAACTACAACCAATAGCAAAATCTATTCTTTTTGGTGAAGCTTGTTCTACAGTCCCTCTTTATAAATCCAAAAAATAATTTTAACTTTTAAGAGATATTGTTATTTTTACTTTTCCAAAAAATACACTTGAAGAAAACTACAATCCTTTTATTTCTCTTATTTTCTGTTAATCTTTCCGCACAAAAAAAGGATACGCTTCCTATTCCTAAATGGAAAATTCAAGGGAGATTTGCATTCATTTTTAATCAATCTTCATTTTCTAATTGGGCATCCGGTGGTCAAAATACAATAGCTGGGAACTTTAACATCAACTACGATTTTAATTACAAAAAAGGAAATGTAAACTGGGATAGTAGAATTATGAGCGGTTATGGTATCAATCATATTAGCGAAAAAGGGTTTCGCAAAACAGATGATCGTTTTGAATTCAACACCTTATATGGTTTTAAAACCTCAAAATATTGGTTTTTTTCTTTTATTGGTAACTTTAAAACACAATATACGAAAGGTTTTGATTACAAAAAAGAACCTAAAATTTTAGTTTCGGAATTTTTATCACCTGCTTATTTAACTTTTGGACCAGGGATGTTATGGAAGAAATCTGATGATTTAAGCCTAAATATTGCGCCTGCAACAACTAGATATACCTTGGTAAATGATTTCTTTTCTGGTCAGTTTGGTGTCGAAGAAGGTAGAAATACGGCATTTAGTTTGGGGTTTAACTTATCTGGTTATTATAAAACAACTTTGATGGAAAATGTTGAAATGGAAAACATTTTAACTATGTATTCAGATTATTTAGCAAATATTGGGAATGTTGATCTTGATTATCAAACCAACATCCGTTTTAAAATAAATAAGCATATTAAAATGCATATGACTTTTCATACAATTATTGATGATAATGCTTCAAGCAGAATTCAATTTAGACAATTATTTGGTTTGGGCGTGAATTATCGATTTCATGAAAAAGTAACTTTTTGATGCGATTATTTTTACACAAAAAAAAAATCGTATTTTTATGTTTAGAAAATGAAAAAAAATGAAAAAATTATCTATCTTATTACTAGTATTCTTTATCAGCTTTTCAACCAAAGCTCAAACAGCTGAAGAATTAAAAAAAGGGTTAGCTTCTAAAAAAGACTCTATCTCAAAACTACAAACTAAAGCAAAAGCAATTCAAGGTAAAATAAATGCTCTTCTAGGTTGGAGAAAAGGTGCTTTTGGAACTATTGGTGCGAGCTTATCTGGCTTTAATAATTGGTATGCCAGAGCAGCTCCAAATACATCTGCCGGTAATATAGGTATTACTGTAAATGGGTATGCAAACTTAATTGAAGATAAATTTTTCTGGAGAAACTCTGGAGCTGTAAACCTTGGTTGGGTAAAAATTGACAACAGAGACGATGATACAGATAGCGATGCTTTTGAAACTGCATCAGATGTTTTTACAATTTCATCTTTATATGGTAGAAGAATTAGTACAAAATGGGCGCTTTCAGCTCTAGGTGAATACCGAACTACTTTATTAGATAACTTTAATGATCCTGGTTATTTAGATATTGGTGCTGGTTTAACTTGGACACCAACTAGCCATTTAGTTGTAGTAATGCATCCAGGAAACTACAATTTTGTTTTTAGTAGTGGAGATACGGTTTTTAACTCTTCTTTAGGAGCAAAAGTTGTTGCAGATTATACCAATAAATATGGTGGTTTAAGTGTAAAATCTAATTTATCGATGTTTCAAAGCTATAAAGATGGAGATTTATCTAACTGGACATTTACCAACTCTTTTGGTTACACAATTTGGAAAGGTATTGGTTTAGGTTTTGAGTTTGGTTTGCGTAATAATAGACAAGAAGCTGCAAATTTTCAAAGTGTTGATTTAGCAGATGCAGATAACAAATTACAATCGTATTGGTTATTTGGATTAAGTTATTCTCTCTAGAAGCTAAAAATATTATGTATAAAACCTCAAGAAATTCTTGAGGTTTTTATTTTCTTGAATTTTAAGGTTAAATTGGTATTTCCTACTTTTGTATTCTAAATTTATGTAATGACATTATTAATAATTTACGCAACAGTTTCTATTTTCTTTTCTTTCTTATGCTCAATTCTAGAAGCTGTTTTACTAAGCATAACTCCAACTTTTATAAATCTTAAAAAAAGTGAAGGTTTTGAGTTTGCTAATGAATTAGAAACATTAAAAAAAGATGTAGATAAGCCTTTAATTGCCATTCTAACAATTAATACGATTGCACATACAGTAGGAGCAATCTTAGTAGGTGTTCAAGCAAAAGTTGCCTATATAGAAGTCTATGGAACTAAAGTTAGAACCATTTTTGGAATTCAAATAACTGAAGATGTAATGGTGGGTATTGTCTCAACAATTATGACTATTTTGATATTAGTAGCTTCAGAGATTATTCCAAAGACAATAGGTGCAACCTATTGGAAACAGTTGTCAAAATTCACGTCTAAAGCCTTAAAAGTGATGATTTTTCCGCTTAAATACACAGGAATTTTATGGATACTTCAATTAACAACAAAATTGATTGGCGGAAAAGGTCATGGTAGTATTTTAAGTAGAGAAGGTTTTTTGGTGATGACAGATATGGCGGAAAAGGATGGTGTTTTTCAAAAAAATGAAAGTAAGGTTATTAGAAATTTATTGGGTTTTAAAGAGATAAAGGTAAATGATGTAATGACACCAAGAACGGTTTTAGAAATAGCTGACGAAAGCCAAACTATCGAATCTTTTTATCAAGAACACAAAAATTTACGTTTTTCTAGAATTCCTGTTTTTAAAGAAAACCATGATGAAATAACTGGATATTTTTTAAAAGGAAGTTTATTAGAATCTATAATTAATGGTAAGGGTGCAGAAAAATTAGCTACAATAAAAAGGAATATTTTAATTACTAACAGAGAACAATCGATTCCTGATTTATTCGATAAACTTATTAAAGAAAAAGAACATATTGCCTTGGTTGTTGATGAATATGGTTCTGTTAGCGGAATTGTTTCTCAAGAAGATGTCATTGAAACCTTGCTTGGATTAGAAATTATGGATGAAACTGACTCTGTTGCAGATTTACAATCTTATGCAAGAAAATCGTGGAAAGATAGAGCCAAAAGAATGGGAATTATTGAAAATAAAAAGGACGAATAAACATACTCCAATTTTCTAATGAAGCTAGAACCTTGAATTCTGTATTGTAAAAAAACATTATGAGTTTTTTAATTACTTAATATTATTCTTAAAGGTATTACTCTTCCACTTTATATTCATGATATAAAAAATCATTATAAGGGAAGCGTTGAATATGAATTTTCTTTACCTCCTGGTAGGTTTTCTCTTTAAAATTCTCTAGATTATCTTTATTTAATGCAGAAATAAAAATCGATTCTATTTCTAAATCATTCATCCAAGTTTTTTCCCAATCCTCTAAAGTGTAGTGCTCTTTTCCTTTCTCTGTTACGATATCATCTTCCTCAATTGTTTCATGTGCAAACGCATCAATCTTATTGAATACCATTAAAGTTGGTTTGTCTCCACATTTTATATCATCTAAAATGGTGTTTACCGAAGCAATATGGTCTTCAAAATTTGGATGAGAAATATCAACCACATGCAACAACAAATCCGCTTCACGCACTTCGTCTAAAGTAGATTTAAAAGACTCAACTAATTGTGTTGGTAATTTTCTAATAAAACCAACTGTATCTGTCAATAAAAAAGGAATGTTTTTAATCACCACTTTTCTAACCGTAGTATCTAAAGTTGCAAACAATTTGTTCTCAGCAAAAACATCACTTTTACTAATTACGTTCATTAAAGTAGATTTCCCAACATTAGTGTAACCTACTAGAGCAACACGTACCATTTTTCCACGATTTTTACGCTGAACAGCCATTTGTTTATCAATGGTCAGTAATTTCTTTTTTAGTATTGTAATTTTATCACGAATTATACGTCTATCTGTTTCAATTTCAGTTTCTCCAGGTCCACGCATCCCAATACCACCTTTTTGTTTATCAAGGTGCGTCCAAAGTCTTGTTAAACGCGGCAATAAATATTGACATTGCGCCAATTCTACTTGTGTTTTTGCAGAACTGGTTTGTGCCCTTTGCGCAAAAATATCTAAGATTAAATTAGTTCGATCTAATATTTTACAATCTAAAACTTTTTCTATATTTCTTATTTGGGCTGGCGATAATTCGTCATCAAAAATTGCAGTTCCAATACCATTAGACTCAATATAATCTCTTACCTCCTCTAATTTACCAACTCCTAAAAAAGTTTTAGGGTTTGGTTTTTCCATTTTTTGAACAAAACGTTTTACAGTAACACCGCCAGCAGTTAATGTTAAAAATTCTAACTCATCTAAATACTCTTGAGATTGAGATTCATCTTGCTGCTGCGTAATTACCCCTATTAAAACGGCTTTCTCAGAAATGGCTTCTTTTTGATCTATCATACATTGCAAAAGTACAAACAAATCTTGTTTTATAAACAGAAAAAACCTCAATAGAAATTGAGGTCTTAACTAATTAATTCAAATTTTACTATCTATTGTATTATACTTTCTCTTTTTAATAGTGATTTTCCCAATCCGCCTTTACACTTGGCAAAAGTAGTTTTCTAAAAATAAATTTAGCAAGTCTTAATGTTAATAAAACATGTATTTAAGGTTATGAAATTACTATAACCTTCAACTATTTTTAATACCAAATCACATTTATGATTCCGTCAATAGCTTCAATAAAAGAAAAAAGAATAACAACTATTGCGTTTTATGCGCTAGAAAATTTATTTGATATTGATGATAATTTTGCCTCCAAAAGAAGAATCAATCTTTTTCTTGATTTCTAAAAGCTTTCATCAACTTTTCATCATTTAAAATATATTTCTTGTATTTACCATCTCTATATCTGTAATAAATAAAAAGTGGCATTAACAAAAAAGAAAAGTAAAAAACACCTAAACCCATTACAACTTGTGCTTTTTGATGCTCTATGTTTATGAGATAAAACCCAATTGTCATCCATACTAAAAAGATAACAAACATTATTTTTAACGCTAATTTCATCTTGTAAATTTACAAAAGTTAAATTTTTAGAGAATAAAGAAAAGCATTCTTTTACTAATAATTATATTTGACTTAAAAACAGCTAAAATATATGAACCCATGAATCAAAAAATTGTCATTGCACACAGAGGTGCTTGTGGGTATTTACCAGAACATACCTTAGAAGCAAAAGCTATGGCACATGCAATGAACGCTGATTTTATTGAGCAAGATTTAGTATTGAGCAAAGATGATATTCCTATGGTTATTCATGATATTTATTTAGATGACATAAGCGATGTTGTCACAAAATTTCCAACTAGAAAAAGAAAAGACAATCGTTTTTATGTCATCGATTTTAACTTTGATGAGTTAAAAACTTTGTGTGTTACTGAACGTATTGACACAAAAACGGGAGAGCAAGTTTATAAAAATCGTTTTCCAAAAGGAAAAGGAAATTTTAAACTCAATTCTTTGCAAGAAGAAATAGAATTAATTCAAGGGCTAAATAAATCAACAGGAAAGAACATTGGAATTTACCCTGAAATTAAAAAACCTAGTTTTCATCAAAAGGAAGGAAAAGACTTACCCAAAATTGTTCTAAAAGTACTATCACATTATGGCTATAATAGCAAATTAGACAATTGTATCTTACAATGTTTTGATGCTAATGCATTAGAGAAAATTAGAAAAGAATTGAAGTCTGAATTATTTTTAGTTCAGTTAATAGAATTACCTGAACAAACAAAACAACTGAAACATTTTGCAACGTATGCAGATGGAATTGGACCTTGGTACAAACAAATTTTATCAGAAAAAATTAATGGGAAATTCACCTTTACTTCTTTAGTTTCTGATGCTCATAAATTGGGATTAAAAGTCCACCCATATACATTTAGAGCAGATGCTTTAAGTGAATTTTCTAACTTTGAAGAAATGATGCAAACGCTTTTAATCGATGCAAATATTGATGGTGCTTTTGCAGACTTCCCTGATTTGGTAGTTGCTTTTTTAAAAAAAAATAAACATGAATAAAATTATTTATAAACTATCTCATTTTAATAACGAACTAAAAGTTTTTAAAGCTGATAACAAAGAAATAATCTATAGCTCTTTTTGGTTTATGGAATTTGGAAAAACTTGTGCCGAAGTTCAAAATTCAGCAGAAGAATTGATTTATTTCATCACAAAAAAGTTTCAATTTTGGAAATGGAGAATGGTTTATCTGATTAAAGATAATAATGAAAAAGACTTAATATTAATCTCTCAAAATAAAAGAAATACTATTTATAAAATTGAAATTGATTCAACTATTTATGAAATTAAAATTCATTACAAAAAGAAGAAATCAGTTTATAAAAACAATAAAAAAATAGCTGAATTTGATGAATCTCTTTCTGATGAAAAATTTATACAATTGTTAGTTTCTGATGAGAAAGATATTAAAATGGTTTTTCTTTTATATACTAGTTTACTAATTGGTGAAACTGATCAAAAGGCAAAAACAGCTATGATAAGTCAAAAACAATTAGAAACTATTAAAGAGCCTTGGAATTAGTTTAAGTGTTTTTTATTCTACCAAAATTAAAGGCAAAAATTGAAGAAGTATTAGAAATAATAAAATTAATAATGAGATAGTGAGGGGTTTTTTTATTTTTTTATTTTTGTATTGAGCATCTTTACCCAACTTTGTATTCCAAAAAAATTCAGTTAAGATCACATATCCAATAAGATTAAAAATCAAAGTAGTAAAAAAAGATTTTGGAAGATAATGCAAAACTACGGCTGAAAGTAAAGTATATCCAATTCCAAAAACAAGTACCTGAAATCTAGCCTTGTAATTATTTACAGCCTTTAAATTAGACATTAAAAGTACAGCTCCAAAAAGAGTACTAAAGAAAATGGTAAAACCTTGTATTGCTTTTTTTGAATACAAAATTGGTAATTCAAGTTCTTCAATAGAACTTTCTTTATTTTCATTAAATTTTTCAAAAATTTGAACATCTTGGTTTTGCGAAGTTTCTTCTAATTTAATTTCACCTTTCTTAATTAGTCTTCTATTTTCAAGTTCCCAAATTACTGCTTGTAATGCTTCTTGCGTATAGTTCTTTTTTTCTTGAATAATCTGCTCTAATTCTGTATTAGATTTTTTACTCATTTTTTGGGTAAAACTATTTGTTCTCATTTTTAATATTTATTGTAATTAAGCAGTTACTTCTATTAATTTATTTCTATACGCAGTAAGTAATTTCGATTTTGAAATAAAACCAACATACTTTTCATTTTCTACTACAGGTAAATTCCAAGCACTACTTTCTTTAAACTTTTTCATTACATCTTCAACAGTATCATCATGAAAAATAATGGCAGGAGCCAATTTCATGAAATCTGAAACGTAGGTCTTGTGATACTGAGATTGGTCAAACATCATAGGCCTAATATCATCTAATAACACAATTCCTAAAAAATGTTTCTTTTCATCTAAAACAGGAAAAATATTTCTTTTTGATTTTGCAACCGAATTTTTAAGCATTTCACCAAGCGTCATTTCCCGTGTAATTGATTTAAAATTCCGCTCAATAAGGTTATCAATCCTCATCAACATTATTACGTTTTTATCTTTATTATGCGTAATTAATTGCCCTTTCTTTGCCAATTCTACCGTGTAAATTGAGTTGGAT